>NZ_CFQVBI010000003.1:0-68548 GCF_986095205.1 Megamonas sp.
AAATATCAATCTAACATTGAAAGACACAGAGGTTATATTACTACTCACAGATGTGATGACAGTTATACAGCTCTGTATGCTGCACAAGAAGACGTTCTTATTAAAATAGGTGAAGGTAAAGGTAATGGTCAGATGTCTGAAACTATGTACCGCATGGATAAGACTCAATCTAACTTGCTGAAGAACTTCCTATATGTAAGAAACAACGGTTTGCTGTTCAACAAAACTAACGTTGACAAGAATGGTAAACCGACACTGTTCGACCCTGACACTGGTCGTCCTATCTACATTGGTGATGGTATCATCCCACAAGTAGAAAGATTTGCATCTAAATATGCATATAATAAGCTTACTGTGGAAGCATTCACTACTGCTATCGCTATGATGAATGAAAAGAGTGAGAATCCAACTGGTAACAAATATGTACTTATTTGCAATGAGAAAGCTTGGCAAGACGTACAAACTTGTCTATCAGAATGGCTTGCAAGATTCAAAACTTGCGGAACTTATCTGTGGTCTAAGAAAGCTAACGGCTATGTTGACGTTGGTGCTACATTCCAATCTTATGAAATCGGTGGTAACACAATTTCATTCAAGGTTGACCGTACATTCTCTCGTGAATGGGGTAGCGACAAGGGCTTCATGCTAATGTTAGACTTGACTGCTGACAAAGTAAGTGGAGAACCAGCTATTCAAATGTTCACTCTTAAAGGTGGTGACTTCATCTCTAATAAATATCCAGGTGTTGGTGGACTTGATGGTCTAAGCTCAGGTGTAGTTTCTAGCCCTGTAGCAGCTTCTAAACTAATCAACTGGGGTTATTCTGGTGTTGGTGTATTCTCACCATACAGAAGCTTTATTATGAAAGAAGTGTAATTAAATAAGTAGATATTGTGGGGAAGGCATAGACCTTCCTCACATTATTTTACAAGATAGTAATTTATATTAAGTAAATGATTGAAATAATATGGCTAATGAAACAGACAACATAATTGTCTTAAGAAGTGTATTCGGTAAAGTAGGACAAAAGTACTTCCTTAATCCAGTTAGAGACCCACAGACAGGTAGATATCCTGACTGTGTAAGACCAGTAGATAGTAAAGGTGATATGCTATTAAGAGGAGAAGAAGATAAAGGTAAATGCTTGATTGCAGAGAACCGTGTATTTATTATTGAAGACGGTAAAACATTTGACCTTAATGACCCTTGGCAAGCAGCTGAATGGTATTCTATTCAACACTGTCCTATGATTGCTATGTCTCGTGACCAACGTGACAAGAATGGCAATTTAGTGATTGACGGTGACTCTAAAAGATACGGAGGAGCTGAACTTTACGTTGAAAGACCTGGTTATGAGACTAATAAGCGTGTTAATAAGAGACGTCTTATCCATGATGCTGAAGAGTATATCATTAAAGACCCACAAGGTGCTGCTGGTAGATTTAAAATGGCTAAATTGCTTGGACGTAACATGCGTAATGCCCCTGATGCCGACGTAGAAGACTTCTTGATGAACATTGCGTCTAAGGACCCAGAGAAGATTATTAATCTATATACTGGTGATGACATTGCACTTAGACTTCTGTTTATTGATGCTAAAGACAAACGTGTAATATACGTTAAGAATAAAGTATATCTATATAGCGAGAATCAAATACCATTGGGCGCAAGTGATGATGCAGTTATTACTTGGATGAAGAGTCCACAGAATAGAAGAACTCTTGAACTAATTAAGAGGGACACATATCCGGAACTGTATGAACAACCAGAGCCTGATTTTACTAACAAAATAAAAGATGGAGAGACTAAGAAGTCATCTTCAACTGGTAAATATATAAATAATGACTGCTAGACAGGTTTATGAAGGAACCGCTACTGAAGTAAATAAAGTACAGTCTATGACTCTATTATTAGAGGATTTTAACTACTTCTTTAATAAGGCTATATATCAATATATTAATAAGAGATATAATATATATGATATTAACCAACAGACTACTGACGACATTAGGGTTCTAAAAGCTACAATAGCCCTTCCTGTAACACTTGCTACGTCCGCTTACGGAGACACAGAAGGTCTTGATTCACTATATGGCGCGACGTATGAAGTGAAATTACCTAGTGATTACTTACATTTACTTAATTGTGTATGTGATTTTGAACTAAAGAAGACTTTCAAATGTTATAACGCTGGCTCCAGAGTTCAAGTCGGAGCTAGCCGTTTAACATCTGATGCATGGTCTCAAATCATTCAGAATATCTATATGAGACCTAGTTATAAACGTCCTTATTTCTACATACACAATGTTGACATAAATACTAGCAATCCTACTAACCCGTATGATGCTGTTAATAATCCACATGGTACCGATATTAGTTCTGCTAAGACAGATGCTGATACTAATGCTACAGAAGTAGCTGGTGGATTGCCAAAAACAATTTCTATTGGTGGTAATGCTGTTACCACAGTAGAAAGAGAAGGACAGATTCGTTTCGGTAATCCTTCTACTGTTAGAATGGAGATACGGTACGGGAAGGACCATACTCTATTTGAGTTAAAGAAAGTATATGTGGACTACCTGAAAGCTCCACAAACTATACGATTGACACAAGAACAGATGGATATGACAGAAGACACATCCCAAATTATGGAATTTCCTGATTACGTGTGTCACGAGATTATTAATGAGCTGGTACATATAATCTTGGAGAACGAAGGTAATCCTAGATTACAAACACATATTCCGATATCAACGTCAGTTGCAAATCCAGCTCAGCAACAGACACAAACCAAATAATTATTTAAATTATGTTTAAGTGGACAAACACATTAATCGTAAATTCTAATTTAGATTCTAGTGGCAAACCAAAATGGTCAGCACAGGCTGAAGACACTGGTAGTGGAGTTGTAGGTAGCTTCGAATTTAAAAGAGTTAACAAATTCCTCAAACCAAACGTAGTAGCAATCTATAAGAAAGAAGCATCAGACCCAGTACTTGGTAAAGTTACTTTCACTATGAGCAATCAAGGTGTAGGTAATTATAGAGTTGCTCTTTACATCAGACTATCTGGAAGCCAGAACTCTTATTACTCAAATGACTTCGTATTCAAAGGTAAACCTTTGATGTATGAATTTGCAATTAAGAATGCAAGTGCTACAGCAGCAGATGTTGCTAAAGAAGCGGCTAGAGTAATTGAGAAGATTCAGACTATCTATGGAGACCACTGGATTAAAGCTAGTGCAAATGGTAACAACCTTGTTATTGAAGGAATGGATGAATATCAACTATTTACTAAAGCTGAAATTCAGAAATTCAATCCAGACTTGAACACTGCTTTAGTTGGTGGAGAGTTTGAAACAATTGCAACAGCACTTCCAGCTGACGACCCAGACTACGATGGACAAAACACTATTGTGAAATCTAAAGAAGGATTCGGTACTTACTGGATGATTCTTAAAGACCTAAGACTTCCGACTATGGAAGCTAGACGCTTTGCTGGTATTAACGAAGAAGAGCTTCCTGTTCCAGGAGCTAAGTATAATGAGTATATTATTAACTATTGCGTTAATAGAGGCATTATGGGCGGAGATGCTGTAGGAGAAGTTACAAGGTCACTTACGACTCATGTATTCTATGTTAAACAAGATTTGGCAGCTGATTTTGAAGCAGCTCTTGCTAAGATAGGTACTATCGGTCAAGAAGTTACTCCAGGTGAAACTGCACAACAAGCTCTAGAAGCTAGTAGTGCTAATGCAGCTGAAATTGCTAAATTGAAGACTGGCAAGGCTAACGTTGCTGATGTTTATACTAAAACAGAAGCAGATGCTAAATTTGAGCCAAAAGCGTAACAACTTAAAACAGTAATTGAAGGCGGGGGCGTCATACGCCTTCGCCTTTATTTATTATAATCATATGGGATATTACGAGAAATTATCGTCAGCCATATATAATGACATAATGAGTGGTCTTAGAGGTTATAGCTCCACTCCAACAATGTCATTAGAACAGTTAGAGGATGATTGCGTTGATGAAAGACTTCAAATTATTAAGGAATATTTTATTAAAGGATTAGTTCCTAAGAAGGACTTACTGATGACTATACCTTGTATAGAAGTTGACTGCAAGAATATTGAAAGGTGTAGATGTAATGCTAGTCCCTGTGACACATTAACTGCTCATTTTGAAATTCCTCAACTTCTTACAGAGTTCGGAGAAGACGGTATAGAATATATAGGAGCTACTGATATGAGTAATCCATTTATATATTATACTAATCCTATCGTAATGAAGTATCATAAATATAGAGTAAGAGGAAAGAATAAACCATACGTGTGGATTGATATAACTCCTAACGAGAACAATATGTACGATTGCTTTGTATTTAATGCTCCATTATTAAAGAAAGTAACAGTAGTGGCAATATTAAAAGACCCTAGACAATTAGATTGGTTCGGATGCTGTGCCCCTGTTGATATTAATAATATGACATTCATTGATGCTGAAATTAAGAAGAGACTAACTGAAAAGAAGATTCGTTATTATAGGCAGCTCGCAGCTCCTGTTTTACCTAATGACCAAGTACCTAAATAATGGAGAATTTTAATTCAGCTTATTATCAAATGAATCTGCTCTATGGAACAGAATTGTCTCCTGAAGAGTTCGAAGAAATTGGACTGATTGCCTGGCATAAGATAGGTAACAGGAGAACTAGATTATACAGGTATGTTACTGATATTCAATGCCCTGACAACACAGTGGATTTACCTTGCAACTGTGACATAATTGAAGCAGTCACTTATGGCTTTGAAGAGTGGAATTATGTTACGAATGACACAGTAAACGGAGATTACTCTTCACAGTTTACTGAAAACTATATAGAATCAAGAAAGCTTTATAGTGACCCTCTCTATATAAGTGGCAAGTATGCCAAATTTGAAAGAGTGGGTGATACTTTGTACTTTGAGAAGAATTATGGACAGGTAAACATTCTCTATAAGGGCATTCTGGTAGATGAGGACGGATTACCTGAAATCAATTATAAAGAGAAAGACGCCATTGCATGTTACTGTGCTTGCACTAAGAGATTTAAAGAAGGTTGGAAGAATCACAACCAGAATATGTTACAGGAAGCACAATTATTGGAACAGAGGTGGTTGAAACTATGTGATGCAGCCAGAGTTTCAATTCATTTAAGTCAAAATGACATGAATGAAATCTTAGATGCTAAAACTAGTTGGAATAGAAAGATATTTAATAAGTCATATAAGCCCTTAAAATGATATGAATTATGCTTTAGGATATGCCTTTAACATCCATGACATGTTTGCTGGTTTTGATACCAGCAGACTTGACTTGGACAGTAAGACATGTGAGGAATTAATAGGTAATAGACATAAAGAAGTAATTGCTAAGCAAGTGTTTAAATACGCAGTTAAGCTAGTAATTGATGATATTATACATAGAAACAATAGATTTGAGCTTCCAACTTTGGGAAGGAATGCCTGGTTATACATGAAGAGAGTTTCTGGTAATGAATTTACCGAAGCTAGACGATTTGGTAAGTGGAAAGATGTAGACTTTCTAGCTTCTGATTTCTGCGGATATAGAATGGTATTAACTTACAAGAATCAAGAGATACAAAGGGAGAAGATGGCTTATCTAGACCCTGTTAATAAGAACGTAATCACAGAGAATACTAACAATGGAATGCAATACTACTAAGAAGTTTACTGATTATACAGACGAAATAATGAAGGAATTTCCATATCTTAGTAAGCATGACATAGAAATTATTGTTAGATATGGCTGGAGACAAATATACTTCTTAAATCAAAGAGGAGGAGATACAATCCTTAATAGCCATAAATATAAATATTGGTTATATATAGGGGAGTTAACTAAGAATCCTATTAAGCATTTTAGATATTACAGGAGAAAGATGCAGAACAAGTTGAGAGTGATGTATACTAGAAAGAAGATTCAATGGGACGGGTATTACTATGTAGCCTTAACCAATGAAGAATATGAAGAATTACTAGAATCTTTTAATAAGAAAGGCAGGAAGAGGAAATATTATACCTTTAATAATAAGAAGGTATTTAAGATTCTAGACGAATGTAAACTATCATTCTCTGGCAGTCCTTGTATTATAAAATTCAAAGGACTTGTAGATTTAGGATTCTCCTATAAGAAAGAAGTACTTAAATGTGAGTATCCAGAGATAGCGTTCACAAGAGATAGAAATGCTAAGTTTGAAGACATCTTAGTAAGTAACGACAATTATGAATATTTATAACAATGAAACAAGAAGCAACAAATACCTTTGGAGAAGGAATAATAATGGACCTAAATCCATTAACCACTCCTAACAATGTACTTACAAGTGCTCTGAATGCTACTATGGTTACTTATAATGGTAATGAATTTGTGCTTCAGAATGATATGGGTAATGGTAGAGTCGAAACTGCTTATTTACCTTCAGGCTATGTTCCAGTTGGAATTAAAGAATATGGAGGAATAATATATGTTGCGTCATATAATCCTCTTACTAATAAGGGTCAGATTGGCTCATTCCCGTCTCCAGAGCGTAGTATTAGTAGTAACGAAATTCAAGGGGCACAGAGTGTGCTTACTCCCAGTTCATTTGGAGCGCTGTCTAATGGAATTTTAGACACTTTTGTATCTAAAATAAACATATTCCCTGAAGGCACAATTATAAGGTCAGGAGACAAATTTACTATTATGCTAGATGCATCTAAGGGGAGTCAAATAGACACTAAAATACTTAGGACATACCTATCAAATTGCTTTAATACATCAAGTAACAAGCCCGATTCTCCTAAAAACAAATTGATGACTTTAACTCTTGCTGTAAGTGATTCTAATGGATATCTTAGGGATATTACAGAACAATTAAAGAGATTTGATGAGGATAATAAAACTATAGTATTCAGCGAAAGTGACGCCCCACTTTATAAAACTAATGCGGGATATTATATACAAACTGTGGCAGAGGATTACTCATCTAATGTGGATGAATATAGAAAGGCGTATCCAGCAAATGTATACAATAACAAGTTATCAGGCTCTTTAACTTTAATAGCTACCTTGAATACTATAGATTCAATAGATGTAGCGGTGACTGGATATGTAAGACCTGAAGAAACGGATATGAATATTGAATATGAAGTTCCTAATCAATCTGGCATAGTTATGCCCTCCGGTTCCAAGTATACACTAATATATGATTTAACATACAAGTATAATTGTCCAGATGGGTATTATGAGGACAATAAGCCATATAATTATGATGAGGTTATAGAGTATTATAATTCATACTACGGAGAGGCAAAAGATTTCGGTTCTAATCAAAATGTAATTCAGGGATGTGAGTTCTTTATGATTGATTCTAGCAAGGCTACTCTTCAAGGCCACGTTAACTTTGATAACTCAGACAAAGCTCCAGTTTACAGCCTAGAATCAAAGCAATATACCAGAGAACAAGCAGTTCAGGTTAACTTAAGTGACGTAACTGGGAATTTAATAAGCTATACTGTTACTCCATGTATGACATATAGTAGGCTTCAAGGATTAAGCATCAATGGGGCTATGGATTTATCCAAGATAGGCTCCGGTATAATTCAGCTAAATACCTGGAGGTATTACTACAATGATATGTCAATTATATTGACTTGGGGACTGGAAGCTTATTTAGTGGAAGGCACCTCTATAAATGAAATTAAGTTTAAATTTTATAGATTTCCAGACGGCAGACCAGATATGCCTACATCCGAGTATGTTGTGCCAGCTAAAAGGAATTATAACGGAGTATTTACAGAGGTTCTAAGATTCGGGGATGTTTTAGAGCCTAATAACATCTATTTGGTTGAGATACAAAAGACTATAACAAAAGGGAATATTACAGAAGTGGACCCAGACTCCGAATTTAGATGGCTCGTAGCTTCTCCTTTGTACAATGAAGCTTACATAGATAATACACAGCTAGACTATAACAGATTTGATGATACTTTAATTAAAAAGTACAATTCATTACAATTAGATACTACCTACAGTAATACGTATACCAGGAAAGTAGGAGCATTAGTAAAAGATGGTGCAGATTTATTTCCGTTGTCCAATAGACCTCTAAGTGAGTTTGATGTAAAAGCAGTGACTCTGTATAACTATTCGTATACTATGATAGAAAGCCATAAGATAGCAACAGAGGCTAAATATCCATTCGAGTTGAATGTATCATCAATTGATACTAAATATTTAGTAGATTCTGATGAAGCCAGGACTACACATGAGGACTACTTTCTGGAAGGCAATGGAGCTAAGCCTGATGATTATATAGTAGATTCTGATTTTGAACGATTGCCATTAGTTGAAGCACGACCTGATTATAATAGTCATAAGTATTCTATAGAAGTTGAGGGAGATAAGATTGGAGTTAATGGAGCTGTTATTTCTGAATTAGTAGCCGCTAAAGACCCTACTCCTAAACCCATAACCTATTCTAATATCTATAAATCCTTTGTAAGTGACATGAGTCAAGTATTTGGGACCAACATGAATAAGAAGAGTACTGGAGCTTATTACAGTAGTTCAGAATTTGGAGTTCATGTATATAGTAAAAACAAACGTAGAAGAATATACCTAGACACAATTAATAGACACTCTCCTACTGGAGAACCTAGTTCTATTAATTCACAAATATACACTGACAAAAATAGTGGTACACGTCAAGACTTCAGAAACTATTGGGATAATTTTATGGGGGCAGTATGGTCCGCTTTTAAAAGGTATCCACCATGTGTAATATTTGGAACTATCAGTGAATTTAACAATAAGGGTTACAAATATCCAGGGAGTCAAGATGCTACACATGTTGGGGGATTAGTCAGTGATAAATCATTAGGCTCATTCCAAATGCTTCTATGGTACACTGGTACGACTTATGCTTGGGTTAAAGACTTTGCATATAGAAATCCAGGAGAGAGTGGCGGCGACAGTTTGTTTATTAATAATGAAATGGCGAATATAGTATATGAAACGTTTAGAGATGTTTACATCCAAACCAGTGATTCTACTGTGCAAAGTTACTGGATTTATAATCCAAATGATTATTTATATAATCCAGACGTTAAAATAACTCTAGCTTACGACGTTTCATGCAAAAGGAACATAAGTACTAAATCTTTGTTGCAGGTTAATGGTAACGATGTTAATACAACGTCTATAAGTGACTTCCTAGATTTGTTCAAAATAGAGGATAAGGAAAGCTATATAAATCTAATGACATTTTATGTAAAATCAGATTCTGGGTATAATAAAGTGGATGGGACCACTTATGAATCTACTATTCCTTACACATTATCCACGCCAATGACAGCCCTAAGTATGGAGAGTGTGTATGCTGAATTGGATAAGAATGCTAAATCTGATAGTGTTAGCTCTAATGTAGGGGTTCTAAGCAGAGACGACACTTTCTTTATTTTGGACGGAACTGGTAATCCATTTATAGGAGGACGTATCTACTACGGTGAAGCTGTAGACAGGATAATTCCAATAGAACAGTCAACTACAGGAGCGGCTAAAGTCAGAAACCTGAAATTAAAAGATGGAACTTTGTTAGTAAATTCTACGTCTGCCACCACTAAGGACTTTGCAGTGTATAGGGATAGTTTAGGAGACGGTGATATATCCGTGCATTTTGCAGGCTTCCCTGTTGTAGAGATAGAGCTAGACAAAGGTAGTGGTAACAACTGGGGCACATTAAGCTAAATATTATGACTACTTTAGAGAACGGATTATTTAATAATTACTCCTTGAACTTCGATACTTTAGCTTTCTCATACTTCCTAGGGCAAATAAAACCTGAGGGCAACATAGTCTATGAATATAATCCTCTACATAATTATAGAATAACCAGAGATACTGATAGTAAGGGTAAAGTATCTGGTCAGGATGGATTCAATCCGAACGATGTTGTTGTGGAAGGTGGAAGTATATTAGATTTAGATACTGAATCACTTCAATTCAGCTTAAACCACCCTGTAGATATTATTGCACAAGAGTCATATGACGGTTCTGTAAATCTTATATTAAATGATAACAAGAATATACCAAGACTAATCAACACTAGATTCTCTGTGCTACAAAACAACACATACGAAATTGTAGATAGAATTGGTAACAATGATACCAATTTGTATGACGATTCTCAATTTGATTTAGATACATCACTTTATAAAAGAGTAAATAACATACCTTCTTTAACGTTTAACGAGGTTCTTCCATATGGTAATTTGAAAGTTGGTAATTATGTAGTCTATCTCAAATATGCAGACGCAGATGATAACGAAACAGACTTCGTTGCTGAGTCCGGAATAATATCATGTTTCCAAGGGTTGGATAGGGACCCTTTCTCTATAAACGGAGGACTTAGGGATATGATTGCCAACAAATCCATAAGTTTGTTAATATCTGATGTAGATGATAGTTATGACTATATAAAAGTCTATTATACTAGGTCTACATCCGATGTAGACGGTAATGAGATTACTACTGCATTTAGAATTTCTAAGAAGTATCCTGTCAAGAATCGCACCTGTAATTTAATAATAACGGGTAATGAAGCTGGACAAGATATACCATTGTCTGAAATTAATATGCAGTATTTAATAGCAGACAAAGCTAAGGCACAAGCGGCTTGCCAGAATATGCTATTTCTAGGTAATTATAATAAACCAGATATGCTATACTCCGACTTGTCTGATATAAGTCTTAGAATATTGCCTTATCTAGAAGTTTCTGATGCCCATTCTCTTATAGGTGAAGTGTCCCCTCAATATGGAGATGTTTCTGATTCCATTACTGCATTTGAATATTATAATACTAAGAATATTTACTACCATTTAGGCTATTGGGATGAAGAGATATACAGACTTGGAATAGTATATATAATGTTTGATGGCTCATTGTCTCCTGTGTTTAATATTCGAGGCATAAACGGATTACCAGACATGAATACTTTATTTGATAAGTACTCCTTATCAAACTATTCTATATTAGATGATTCTGGGGAACGTCAATACTTAGAAGTAGATGAATCTACTTACGAACTTGAGGATTCTAGATATATAGAGAATAGTAAGGGAGTGATTAGAATAAATTCTAATCTTAGTACTGGGTCCCATAAAGTTTACGGCTTAGGAATGTTTATACCAATAGATGTAGTCAACTATTTAAAAGGTAAGGTACGAGGATTCTTTATAGTTAGACAAAAGAGAATACCTACTATATTAGCTCAAGCATATGTATTACCCTTGATAGCCAAAGCAGAAGTTCCTGGAATCAATGTGTTAAACGTAAACAGTAATCCTCAATATTCAGTGGTGGCAGAAAGATTCTTAGATAATAACAAGGGCATAAACAGTAGCTATTTAAGTAGGTTGTATACGTTAGAAGGTTACAATGAGAATACAACGTGGTCTAGAGCTGGAATATGTCCTGAATATAGTTTAAAACAATCCTATTTTAACACCTTGTTCACGGGAACATCATTTCCTATTAAAGAAAGTAGAGTAATCCCAGCTAGTGCCGGATTAACCAGGAGTACCTACGAATCTAGAAGTTATTATGTTGATGCTTATACTTATAATACTTCTGTAAAGGAGATGGATGCTAAAATAGTCGGAATACCTGATAATACTCCCATAATAGCTATAGAAGACTATTCTTTCAGAGCTAGAGCTGGAGAAGCAGAGGAGGGATATAAATTTAGATACTTAGGCATAGAGAACAAAAATAATGAGGCAACCAATCTAGTCAGGGGTTCATATTCATCATATATTGGAATAGTGGGGACTCCTAGTGTAGGGCGAATAATCAATATATACATTCCTGGTTATTCCATAGGTAACATGTCTGACTACTTTAGGATAAGATATGAGGACGTCTCCCCTTATTACGCCATATCAGACAGAGTTGGTTTTGATACAGTAAGCGAGACTTATGACGTAGTAGAGCAAAGTGACATACATGCTTATTCTACAGTATGCTACAGGGGAGATTGCTATATATGCAATTACACTCACAGACTAAATAGAAATTTCCAAGACCCGTCTGCTCCTATAAATGACGAAATTGTGGATGAAAATACTTGGAAGGACAATTATGATGTAGAGAATACGGAGAAGTTAGCAGATATAAACAGAGGAGATATAAATGCGGTTCAATTAGGCAGTTGGATTACATTTAAATTATGCTCTTCTGTTAATTTATCTCTTAGGTCTCTAGACCCAAGTTATCCTACCGAGGAAGGCTTGACCGGATTAAAGAGAGGGTTCTATCCATTACAAGAAATGAGTACATCTGGAAATTATAAAATACCTGAGGCATCTATCATTAACAGTGGATTGAGTAGTACAACTAGCGATAAGAACTTCTTTACATTACCAGATGTTCCCTATATAAAGAACAGATTTGATACTAGAATAGCTTATTCTGACCTAGCAATTACAGATGCCTTCAAGAATGGATATAGAGTATTTCAGTTTACTCACTATAGAGACTATCCTAGAATATATGGAGGAATTATGAAACTAGTTGAGCTGTTTGGTAATATCCTCTGTATATTCGAACACGGTATAGCGTTAATTCCAGTTAATGAACGTGCCGTAGCAGGTGAAGGTTCAGGCGGAAATGTCTTCATTAACACCTCTAACGTACTCCCAGAGAATCCAAAGATGCTGTCGGATACCTATGGTACTCAGTGGCCGGAAAGTGTCGTACAGACCCCGTATTTCGTTTATGGAGTGGACACAGTTGGAAAGAAGATTTGGAGAACTAATGGAGACCAGTTTGAAATTATATCTGATTTTAAGATACAGGAGTTCTTAAATGAGAATATTACACTAAGTGAAAGGGAAATGACACCTATTATAGGTGTTAGAAACGTTAAGGGTCATTATAATGCATTCAAACAAGATGTTATGTTCACTTTCTATGATAATTTATATGGATTTGAAGAGAAGGCTTGGAACATCTGTTATAATGAGGTTATGCAGAAGTTTGTAACATTTTACTCTTGGATTCCTTCCTATTCAGCTAACATTGACAACATTCATTTTAGCTTTAATAGAGATACCTCTAAATGGATAAGTAAATTAGCACTATCTAATATAAATTCAACCAGTGCTGATGGAATTGTGGCTGACTCTGTTGTATTTACTGAAAATATGAAATCTACCAAATTGAGTCTTGTTAATAGACCAATTCCGAATGAATACAACACAGGTTTACCAGCAGTTTACTACAGGTACAGCCTAGAAAGAGACAACTTTAAGAATTGTGAACAGTTCAGTGTTTCTGAGGATGGAATATTAACTTATTTAGGTACTTATGACGAATTAACTTCTAAGCCTGTGTGGTTGCTTAATATTAAAGTAAGTATAGTAATAGATAGATACTCTGGAACAGATAATAATATAAAACAGTATATTAATGGATGGAATAGTTACTCCACTACCAATTATGGTTATTATCAGTCTGTAGTCGCTATTACTTCTGATAGAGTAGTGAACAATCCTGGACTTACCGAAGATGATAAAAAGCTGCCTAACTTAACAACAGACTTCTGGAAACATGGTCAGTCTGGAATCATTGATATTAAGGACAAGATTAAACCATGTTATTGGTATGGTAAGCAGCATCCATTTGAGTATGAATTTGTAGTAGTTGACAACCCAGCTACGCACAAGATATTCGAGAATTTACAAATTGTAAGTAACAAGGCTGTTCCGGACTCATTCCATTATGAAGTAGTAGGTGAAAGTTATGAGTTCCATGAGGACAAGAAGAACATGTATATAAGACAAGAAGCTACTAAGGACTTCTATCAATATAATGGTTCTGATATACTGTACAACAGGAATTTCTTAGACCTAAGAGGTAAGCAAAGAGACATTCTTAGAAACTGGAAACCCACTGGACAGAAAGTGAAATCTACAATGTTCCCATTATACTATGCTAGAGTAGATACATTTAATGAGATTGAGGATTACTACAAAGGTAAGACTGCTCCTAATAAGGATTATGTTAATCTATCAGGTTCTGAAATAGTTTATAATGAGAAGCTAGATGAGTTTAGAGTCTGGACTCATGCTAAGGCTGCTGATATTAAAGACCCAAGAATTGGAAGATTAAGAGGAAACATGAATTATCAAGGAGATGTTTGGAATATTCAAATTAATCCTATTATCTTTGTACAGCGAAACGAGCCAGCATGGAATACAGCAAAACTTACTAAGGAAACTATAGATAAGGTTCCTATCTCTGTAGGTAATTCTCCTATACCAAACGACTTAAAAGGATTTGATATAACTTCAGAAACTCCTGTGGAAGACTATATGCCTCAAGATTTAATAGACTTAGGATATGGACCTGAAGATATAGACACATCTGATTGGTGGAGTGGTAGGAAGGAAGCAAGACTTAGAGACAAATACATCAAGATTAGAGTAAGATATACTGGCGAAGAGTTAGCAATAATAACAGCATTAAAGACATTATATACAATAAGTTATGCGTAAAATTATGAAATTCCAATGGGGAAATTCGCTATTAAGACAAGGTATGGGGAGTATAACTCCCCTACAGTCTAGTAGCGACCTCTATACAGCAATGACTGGATTACAATCCGCTAACTTCGATAAATTCTCTCCCGCCAATAATCCTTTATTACAAGCTGGTGCGGCTAGTGGTGACATGGCTTCTAAGGCATTACTAATGAATGCTAATACTAATAAAGCTGTCAATGGATTATCTAAATCAGCTGCTAATATGGCAACTGGAACTGCTGGAAGTACTGTTAAACCTGGTGGAGGGCTGTTTAGTAAAGCAAATATCGGTAACACCATGTCTAAGGCAGGAGGCTATGCTGATATGATTGGCAGTTTTATTCCGAAGAAGGAGCAATCAGCACTTACTACTGGCTTAAATCAGGGATATGATGCAGCAGCTAATATGATTTCTAGTGTACCTGGAGTAGGAACTATCGTTGGAGGGGCAATGAAGATTGGTGGTATGTTGTCAGATGGACTTACAGCTTTAGGAGTAGGAACCGACCAAATGACTACTACTGATAAGATTCTTGATAGTAAATTTATGAAGTTAACTCCAATGGGGTTAGTAAATGCTTTCGGAGCTAAGAAGGCTGATACTATTTATAAAGATAACGAAACCTGGGAACAGCAAGGTTCAGCTTATGGAGGTTCAATGGCTAAGGTAGATGATGCTCTCACCAAAAGTGGTAAGAAGTACGGAGCCTTCAGTGGTAAGGCTAGACGTAAAGCTAATGCACAAATAGCAGAAGCTAAACGGCAGCAGAATTTGGTATCTGATATTAATCAAGAAGCACAAGATGCATTTGCAGCTTCTAATTATAGTGGAATTGGTCTTAGAAACGAACTAGCACTTAGTGGAGGTTATAGAAATATGGCAGTTGGTAGAAACGGAATGAAGATACTAGATGCTGAATCACAATGGGCTAGAGAAGTTCTTAATAAAGCTAGAGAAGTTAATAAGCTTCAAAAGGGAGGTAAGGTAGACGGAATTACAGGAGCGGCTCCTAAGATAACATTTGAGTCTTGGTATGAAACTGTTCCTTCTGATAGAAACGATACTACTTCATATAATCTTAGAAGGGCCTTTGAGTTAGCTCCTAAGGAGGAATTAGAGGCCTGGAGAACATCTAGTGTAGAAGATTTAAGGAATGGGAAGAATCACCTAAACTCTGTCTATCTAAATCCTAAAACAGGTATCTATGAATTTATGAAGGCTAAGAATCATCCAACTCTTAAATATGAATTAGAGTGGTATAATTCTAAAGACCCAGAAGCAATAAAGTTCAGAAACGCTTATGATTTAGATATGTCTGGAGATTATTATAAATATGTTCCAAAGAAGTTCGCAGAGGGAGGTAAAGTTAATGTAATCCCAGACGGAGCATTACACGCACACAAGCATCATTTGGAGGATATTAGTCCAGAGTATGAACAAGTAACTAGTAAAGGAATACCTGTAGTAACGGAAGAGGAAGGTGGTAAATTGAAGCAACATGCTGAAATTGAGCGTAATGAAATCATCTTCAGGTTAGAAGTTACTAAGAAACTGGAAGAACTTATGAAGGACGGAAGCGATGACGCGGCTATAGAAGCTGGCAAATTACTTGCACATGAAATTATTAATAACACTGTTGACAATACAGGTCTAATGGAGGTAGTAGAATGAGAATAGAAATTGGCGATAAGAAGTATAATGTAGAGGTAGCTCAAACAGATGAGGAGAAGACCAAAGGATTGCAAGGCAAGAAAGAGCTTGCTGAAGATGAAGGTATGCTGTTCATATATGATGAACCTCAAACAGTTGGTTTCTGGATGCAAGATACTGACATTCCACTTGATATAATATTTATTGACGAAGATTTTGAAGTAATATCGGTTTATAAGGGACAACCGCACGATGAAACTATTGCTGAAGAAGACGATGTGCAGTTTGTATTAGAAGTAAATCAAGGTTCTGGAATTAAGGAAGGAGATGAGCTTGACATAGATGACGATGATGAAGTACCAACTATGAAGGTTATAGCTCCCGATGGTTCCACTCAAATGGAATTAAATGGAGGAGAGAGAGTCTTTAGTAGAAAGAATACTAAAACTCTTATTCGTATGGCTAAGAGAGCAGATAAATCTAAGGCAGATAAAGATTATAAGGCACTCGGGAAGAAGATGTTTACCTATTTAAAACAGCAAGATGAACGTGAGCCTGAATATGTGGAGGCTCCTGAATAGTAACCATAGTATTTTAATATAATTACTATCTACATTGATGTAAATAACAATAGTAACGGTTAGCTTTGATATGTCTAATTTAGTCACTAAATTTGTAGTCAAATACAATGTTATGGGTAGGTACTTAACACAAGAAGAAGTCATAACTAGGCTGACAAACACATTCGGTGATAAATTAGACATATCTAAAGTTAAATATATAGATGCTAAAACCAAAGTTAAAGTTAAATGCAACGTATGCTCTCATGAGTTTGAAGCTAAACCGCTTCATTTGTTCAACGGGCATGGATGTCCAAATGTGCTAGAGCACTTGTAGGAAAGAAATGCAGAAATAGTACTGATAAGTTTATAGAGAAAGCTAATAAAGTACATAATTATAAATATGACTACTCTAAAGTTACATATGTTACTAATAGAGTCAATGTCTGTATAGTATGCCCTATTCATGGTGAGTTCTACCAGACTCCTCACTCACACCTATCAGGCAGAGGATGTCCGAAATGTTTATATAAGTCACAATATAATCTATATAACAGGTTGTGTAACGAGCTTCCAAATTTGGAAATATTATATGAATATAGTCCGGATTGGCTAGGTAAGCAAAGATTTGACATCTACATACCTAAATATAATATTGCTATAGAATATAATGGAGAGCAGCATTATAAACCTATGGCTAAGTTTGGAGGAGTAATTGGATATAATAAAACTGTTGAAAGAGACAGTCACAAACTAGAGAAATGTAAAGCTAATAACTGTAAGTTATATGTTTTAAGGTATAACTATAAGAATAATGACTTGCAAGAGATAATAAACACAATTCAATCTTTAAATTAACATAATTATGAAAATTCAAAGTAAAGTAGCTAGATTTATGCAACAAGGTGGTGCAGCTCCTGTACCACAAGACCCCGCAGCAGGAGGCGCACCTGCTGAAGGAGCACCAATGGAAGGCGGAGCACCGGAAGGAGCACAAGCAGGTAATCCTATGGAACAGATTCTTCAAGTGGCAGCACAGGCAGTGCAAACAGGTAACTGCGAAGCAGCTCTAACTGTATGTCAGACTCTTATGGCGGCAGCACAGGGAGGTATGGGACCTGGAGAAGCTCCTCAAGAGGAACCAACCTTTGCAAGAAATGGTTCTAAACTTAGAAGAGTTAGATAATCATTTAACAAGTTAGAAAGGGGCATATATCAAACAGTATATGTCCCTTTCTTAGTTTATAATACGATATGTCACAAGCAATAAGAAAGTATCAAACTGGTGGCAAGTCCTCACAAGAACCAGAGCTGTTTGAGTGGAAAGATGTTAACAAATATAACAAATCAGATTTAGTATCTGGCTTATATAGAAACATTGACACCTATATACAGAATAACGGACTAAAAGGGGACAAAGCTGACCAATTCAGAAAGGCTGCTGGTCAATTCATAGAGGGTCTTAAGTCCGGGACTGTGACTATGAATGGAGACGGAACCTTTACAGATGCTTCTGGGCAAATGAGTAGTACTGGTAAATATGACAAGAAATTTCTAGGATTAGGTACTAAGAATACAGAGAATAATGCATTCAACAGAGTTGGTGATTATGCATTAAGCTATATTAAAGGTATGAGTCCTTATAAGGCACAGGTTGAAGAGAAACCTCAAACTAAGGCAGCTCCAATTTCATTTAAACAAAGACTAGCTAATATAGCTATGGGAGGAAACTGGGATGATAGTCTATGGAGGAAGTTTAATTCACAAGACCGCTTAGGATTCCTAAGACAAGCAATACAATCTAGTCATAATGATTTCATTAATAATCCAGAAGCAGAATATAACAAAGATGTATTCGGAACTAGAGAGAATTGGATAGAGAGAAGCTCTAATCTATTAAAAGCTCTAGAAGACAATAAATATGACCCTGAAGACCTAAAATTCTCTGCCGCTATGGGCTATGGAGATTTAGGCGCTTATCTAAATGATGAAGTCTCTAAAGGAGGTAGTGATGTAAACTTGATAGATGCTTACAGGAAGTCCTTAATAGCAGATGCCAAAAGTAAAGGGATATTAGGAGATGAAGCAATTAACGCCTATGTAGAGAAAGGTCTAAGAGACCAAGCTAATAAGGAGAAAAAAATAATAGATACTAATAAGGCTGAACTGAAGACTGAAGCTACTAAGAAATACTTTGAGGATTATAGAAAGAATAATCCGTTTAAATCTTCCATGTCAGGACATTTCGGTAATGTTAATCCTAATTACAATGTTGACAATTTACTGGATTACTTGAAAGGTCAACCAGATATGGCAAATTATTTTACCAATGTATTAGGAAGAACTTCATTTAGACCAGACAACGGACAGCATATAGTTAATAATATGGATGCTGCCTTAAGTGTCATGAGGTCACAGTTCCCAGACATAGGCGATGGCTTTGTAGCAGTGCCCACTACATATGATTTCAATAATTATACTAGTATGGCATATAATCCTGAAACTAAACAGTACAAGGAAGTATCTATGCTAGATATACCTGCGTTGCAACAGATAGCCTATGCTCATTATGAGAATCCTACTGATAGTTCAAAACCTAGAGTTGCTCCTAGAGTACCAAAGCGGGGAGGTTCGTATTTCCAACAGGGAGGAAGTATAGGATTTAATAGGGAAGCTGCTAACGCTGAAATACTTAAAGCTATTAAGGAGAGAGACGCTAAACGTCAAGCTGACAAGGAAGCTAAAGTAGAACAATCTGTAGCATCTGGTAAATCTCCACAACAAGCTGTCAATGATAGTAGGAAGCCAGCAGATACTGGATTCACTGCTTCTGATTATGCAAGGCTTGGGGCTATAGGTGCTGATTTAATATCCATGATACCTGGAGCTGGGGTAGTAGGTTATGCTGGAACACTAGCCAATTTTGGAGCTGATTGGGGCCAAGATGGTCTTGACTGGGGAGATGCAGGACGTTTAGCTATGAATTTAGGTTTAGATACAGTTGGATTAATTCCCGGACTAGGCGCAGCGGCTAAAGGCAGTAAGGTAGTCAAAAATCTCATAAAATGGACTCCAAGACTATTATCGGCAGCAGCTGCAATAAACTATACAGGCCCTGGTATAGAATCGGCTAGAAAGCTAGCCACTAACCCAAAAGACCTTTCTGTAGATGATTATAGAAACTTAGCTGAATTAATAAAAGTTGTAGTTGGGGGTGGTAAAGGAGTTAAACGCCAAATACAATCTAGACAACTTAGAAATGCCGCTGCTACTGGAAATCATGTAATAACTAGCGCTACTGGTAAAGAATACACTGTTACCGGAGCACAGTTGGACGAGATAGCTAGTCATGGTAAACTCAAAGACCAACAGGCGGCTTTCCAGAAAATTACTAAGAGTGATGATAGATTAGGTCGTCAGGTTAATTTCTCATGGCACAATCCGTTTATAACCAGTTTGCCCAATTCTGTAGTAAGACCAGAATATAACTTCAACAAAACTAAAATAGTTAGTACTACTAAAGGTGATATTGAAGTGCCTCTAGTCTATTCAAATTCAGAGAAAGGAATAGTTAAAAGAATGCAAACTGGAGTTATATCTATTCCTGGCCTTGATAAGCCAGCTCAATGGTACAACTCTTTCAAATACAGAAATCTTAATAAAGGTCAAGCTAAGCCTTCAGAGCTGTTAGCATTACCTGCCCCTAATCAAGTAACTCCGTCTAACAGGGTATTTCACATGGGAGATGGTAAGTCAAGACAAGTTGTAGACATTACTGACCCAAACAAGCTGGCACAAACTAGAGCCACAGGAAATAGAAACAGACGTAATGAAGCTATTAGGAATGAAAGACTTAATAAGCAGGCTGAAGCTAGAGAAGCTCAAAAAGCTAGAAATGAAGCTTTGACTGCATGGGCTACTAATCAACCTTCACCTAAACAGCCATTAGCTGGAGCAGCTAGAGCTAATAAGGAAAGGACTTACAGAGAAGTATTCCAACCAGTAGCTGAACGTGAGTACAATAAAGTATGGGATGAAGCTGTTATTAACAGAAAGGACTTTGGATATGAGGATATGACTCCTAGAAGGAATGTGTATACTCCACCAACTCCAACTGAAATTACTGCTACTGCTACTAATACAATTACTGATAAGAATGCTAGATACTTATGGGAATTAGTTAATCCGCCCAAACGTAGTACTGCTCATGTTAAAAGAGAACTTCCTAAGAAGCAATCTAAACCTAAGACTAAGAAGAAGTCTAAGGATGACAGAGTTACTAAGAAAGCTAACGGAGGAGTGTTAATTCCTAAATATCAAGGAGGTAAAGGTATTAGAAATTTATCATCTGCTAGCGACTTAAGTTGGAATAAGGATATATTAGGAAGTAGTGGTTATAATAGTACTCTTGGCATGATTACTCCAAGTAACGCTTGGAATTATAATGATATGCAAAGGGAGTATAGTACTTTAGGATTTGGTCCAAACAAACCTGGAGCGGTTAGATTACCATACAGTGATAAGGTGGCTAGCTATCAAACTGACTTTAATGCTAATACTAATATTAACACTGGAACTATAGCTGGCTTAGAAAGCTCTGGAAGAATCAAAGGTAGGGGAGGAAGTTCTGATAATAATGCACAAGGGTACGTTGCTGATGGTTACGCAGGAGATAAAACTTGGTTAAGACATTTAGGAACTAACAATATTAGTGCTGACAATCTAGCTAAAGTTAGAGCTGGAGTTAATGATAATATTGATGTTATTAAGAACTTAAATACTGGAATGCTAAACTTTATGCCTAAAGCTAAGGCAGCAGGCATTACTAGTGGAAATCCACAACCAACTAAACTAGAATCTCCAGTTCCAGCTATGGGTAGTAATCCTACTAAGAAGCAAATTAGAGATGCTAAAAGGTCACAGAAAGCTGCCGGAGACGGTACTGTACGCGGAGCAGCTGGAGGTGAAAAGAAAGGTTTAGGAGGTTTTAGTGTGTTGCCAGAGGATGTGATAGCATTAGGTAGAATGGTTGGAGGATTGGCAACTAATAACAAGGCAGCTGAACAGTACAAAGCTGGATTAAAACCATTACTAATAGATACATATGAAAACACTGTACCTATTACTGGCAACTACTTTGCTAAGGCATCTGCTGATAGGCAAGCTTCTAATTTGACATCTCTTGCCGCTAGACCTAGAACTTCTGATGCATCACTTCAGCTTGCTGGAGAATTAGAAGCGCAGAATAAGGCTGGTGATATAAGATTCCAAGGAGATATGGCTGATGCTGATATGTTCTATAAGACAAGAATGATGGCTCAACAAGAGTCAGATGCTGCTAAGGCTAGAAGAACCGATGTTGCCAATAGAAATAGAGCTTCAATGCTACAAATTGATGCTGCTAAGGCGCAAATTGATTCTGCTAAGACTACAGCTAATTATCAGCAAGTTATTAATCCTTACCTATCTGGCATTGAAAATCAATTCAGACAGAATAGAGCAGCTCGTAAACAATACGATGCTGAATCTTATAGACAAGGGTTACTATCTACAATGCAGCCACAATATGATGCAGCAGTTCAAGCTGGAGATACAGCTAAACAGCAACAACTATTAAGACAGTACAATACAGATATGCTTAATTATTCTAGAAACAATGTTGGAATGCCTTGGATGTTCCAAAGAACTACTCCTTCTCCTAATGCCCCATATACTTATGCTAAGGGTGGAAGGTTGACAGCCCAGGAAAGGATTATAATTCAAAGAGCTAAGGATTTCAACAGAAGAATGCTAGCAGATAATAAGCAATTCCATAAAGACATAATGGCAGCGAAGAAGCAACATGCTGATATGATTAAACATATGTCTTCATTAACTTCTGAACTAATTAAGAAAGGAATGTCATGGAAATAATAAATAAAATACAGAAGCTACAGGGCGGGGGTATTCCCGCCTTTGTTAGCTATACTAACGTACCACAACCTCAACCTACAGCTCCTTATATGGAAGGTGCTATGAGTAGCAATGCAGAAGCAGATAAGAATACGATTGGAGGAATAGATAAGTCATTAATAACTGCTTTATATAAGGAAGGACTTATTAGTGACACTGACGCTGTAGCAGAAGAGATAGGTAATCTATTCAGTAGTCAGAACAACCCATTCAATCCAAATCAAACTGCCACAGCTTATAGAAGAACTCTTCAACTAATGGCAAGACTTAGAGAGGGCAAAACTCAACTAAAAGATGCTATAGCAGAATCACAGAAGAACGGCTCCTTTGGTGAAATGGCGATTACTACTGACGGTAGATATTATGTGATGGGAGAGGACGGAATTACTACTAAAGCAACTCTAGAGCAAGGTGATAGAGTTCTTACTAATGCTGACCTAGCTGACCTACGAGCTAATAAATTACCGTATGCTAATAATATATCAACTGTAATTGCTAATGGGGTTAGTATGGATAGTATTAATAAGACAGTATGGGACCTCATTGGTAAAATAGGTAAGGATAGCACTTCTAAAGAGTTCTTTAAAACTAAGAAAGGTAAAGATATAAAGGAGGGAATAGACGAATTACTAGCTGCTGGACAGGACGGAGTGTATAAAATTACAGAAAGTAATACTGACCAATCAAAGAAGGCTAGAGTAGCTCTTACTTACTTGCTGTCTACCATGCCTAATAATGCCAAGGCTTTACTAAGAGGTAAGGCTGCATTGTCTGGATTGGACCCTACTAAAGGTGCATATGAATTACTGGCTGGTATGATTTCATCTGGAATTGATTCTGACTATTCTATTAAAGTAGATTATGATAAGAATGCCACAGAGGGAGCATCTGGCTCTAAATCTAATAAGACTATGCAGATTAAACCTATTATGTCTTATTACATGGGAGAGAATGGAGATGCTGGTAAATATATACTTAATCCTGGACAAGGTTACCAAATGGAAGCAGATGCTGTATTTTATGGTACACCACAAGGGCAAGACGGTAACTTAGTTGCCAAAGGCTCATTAGAGTCACTATTAATGTCTGGAATTGGAGGTATTGTTGATAGCAATAGCATTCATTTAGGCAATCAGAAAGTCGATTCTTCTAAATTTGGGCAGGTGCTGTATGACGGAACTCAACTTGCAAGAGCAGTTCTACCGTACACATATGACCAAAACGGCAGTATAGCTCCAGACTTTGAACTTATGCCTAGATTCATTGAAGCTCAAAAAGAAATAGAATCCAGAGGAGCTAATATAAGTGCTGATGAAGTGCAGAGCATACTTATGAAGCACGACTTAGAAGGATATATGGTGCAAGATGCTAACGGAGGACTAGTTTGGGACAAATCTAAATTCCGTCCTTTCTTAATGACTAACGTATATGCTAGCGGGGAAGACCCATGGTTTGGCAGCAAGAAAGGTGCAATTGATGTAGATAGGGCAGGGGAAGGTTATATGACTAATATCAGAAGTATGCCTAATGTTGACCCTGATGATATAGAGAACTTATTTAAAGGAACACTTGGAATGAAACCTTATGATGACATATATAAAACAGTTGCTTATATGCCACTAAGAGAGAGTGCTGGATTAGCTCTTAACGTCGCTGGCGAGAATCCTACTGTACCTGCTGACTGGGGAGATATGACAATCCTAAAGGGAAGGGCAGCTAGAGCAGCTAAATTAGACTCATTTATGACTCCAAGTACATCTAAAATATTAAATAATTGATATGAATGATATAAAGAAACCTAATGATTGGTTTGTAGCTCAATTAGAGAATCCTTCATTTACTATGGACAATTTTAGAGATGTGGGATTAACAGCTGATAATACTGGATTACTAGATAAGAATACTTACAGGAATAGTAAGTTTGTCCAAGAAATGTTTAAGGATGAGAATGGTAAGTTTAATGAAGTAGCATTTAACCAAAAGTATGATAGTGCTGCATTTACTTATCAAAAGTTTGCCAATGACCAATTCGAGGATACAATCATGGAGGACGTTGATTGGGACCCATATTCTCAATTAAAACCTAATGATGCAGAGGATAGACCTATTAATTTTAATGTTAGAAGGGTACTTAATCCTGATAGATTGAAGACTGGTGTGTCACAAATAGGACGCACAGATAATAGAGAATGGACAGCATCAGAACTAGCACAAACACAGAAGGTATTTAACTACGAAACTGGTAAGTACGAAGACTATACTCCTAATGATAATGTTCTATTTGGCAGCCCATTAGGTTTCTTGAAATCACTTTCAGAACCTTTAGTACTTGCCCAATGGGATTCAGACGGAGAGCATAAAGACCCATACTCTGGCAGAATAGTTAAGCATAGTAAAGGTGACCTTAAATACAATGACGAAGGAACCTACTACTATGAGACACTAGCCGGAAGAGAAGCTTATGGTCGTAAGTTTAAATCTATGTTTGACAGTTTCACAGTAGACGGTTCTGCTGCTAATAAATATGACTTCTTTGATTCTGACGGACTTGATAAGTCTGTTACTGGTACTGTTATGAAGACAGTGACTTCACTAGCACCTTTATTTGTACCTTATGTGAATTTGGTATATGGAGGAGCTATGATTGGTGCCCAGTTAATGGATATATTACCTACTATTTATAAATCTACTCTAGGATTAAATGAAGACACTCCTACAGCTAACCTAATACAAGGTATAGGTAGGACATTTAAAGGCTCTAAATCAGAATACTCTCAAGGTAAATTGATGTCAGCAGAGAATTTCTTTGATTTAGTAACCGATGTGGCATTACAGTGGGGACAGCAAAGAACTATCTTCAAAGGCATGAATGCATTACTAGGTACAGATAAGAAGTACAAAGCTGCAATGCAAGCTGCTGATTTGGAATCAACTAGATTACTGGCTTCTAATCCTGATAAATATAAAGGAGCCATAGGCAGCTTGTATGAGATGAATAGGCTTAAAGGTACAAAAGCGTTTGAGACTATTCTTAAAAGAAATAACAGAATGGCAGCTAATACAGCTCTAGGTTATATGGCTATGATGCAAGGTCTTGAGACTTTTGAAGATGCTATAGAGCAAGGAGCTGATAGAGCAGAAGCAGCAGCTATAGCATGGGGAGCAGTAGCTGGCATGTATGCAGTTGATAGAACTGGACTTGGTGAATTATTCTTCCCAGAGCTTAAAGGAGACGCTCTCACTTACAGAAAGGCTATCTCACAAGTAACTGGAGAAATTAATAAGGGGCTGGGCCAACTTGCTACTAGTAACATGCCTAAGCCTAACAAGCTGGCTAAAATGTTTAATACTGCTAAACAATACTCTTCTAATTATTGGTCTGACATTAGAAATCATACTACAGGATTCGTAGGTAAGGCCATAGGTGAAGGTCTGGAAGAAATGTCTGAAGAATTGGTAGTTGACCTATCGAAAGCTACATTTAACTGGGCTCAGGAAATGGGTTACACTAAGAGTAAACAGAAACTCGACGCTTGGGAGAATGCAGCTGAAAGATATGGTATGAACTTCTTCGGAGGAGCCCTTGGTGGTGCTATCTTCTATGGTGTAGATATTGCACAGAATAGAAAGGCTACTAATGAACAGACTAACCAAGAACTTATCTACCTTATTAGAAATGGTAGAACTAGTGAGTTAATGGAAGAGCTGAATGATATGCGGAGAAAGGGCAAGCTTGGTAATAAGAATCTATCTGCTACTAAGACAGAAGATACAGACCAAGGCACAATATGGACCTCTCCTACTACTCCTAGTGACAATCAAAACGAAGCAGTCTATACCATGACTAAGAATTACCTACAGCATCTTGACGCTGTTATTAATCAAGAAGGGCTTAACTTCTCTGATGAACAGCTTCTTGACAAAATGGTAATGGGAGACGTTAGGATGAAAGCTCTAGCTAGCTTTGAGGTATCAGACGGGCAGAAGTTCGGTAGAGCTATAGAGAACGGATATAATGGCAAAATGCTTCAGGATTTTAACAGTTTAGTTTCTGACATTGTAGAAGTTCGTAGAAAGATAGCTGCATTAGAGTCTAATACACAAGACACTGGAACAGAAAGTAAGAAGAGTACTACTTATGCTGACGACTTACAAAGGCTAAGACAAGAGAAGGCTGACCTTGATTTGAAGAAACAGAAATTCCTAGACGGAACATTCTCTGAATACTATACTGGTCAAATGCTGTTCGCTATTGATAATAGTGTAAATGCATTCTTCTATGCACCAACATTTAGGGATTTTGTTGAGTTTAAATCAGGACAAAGATTCCAAGATATGGCTCCAGAACAAGTTAAAGGTTACGAGTCTGATTATGCATCTTATAAACAGCAAGACAAGATGCAAGCTCTTGATACAGCATATGGTATATTTAAGAAACTCAATAAAGATTTCTCTACTAAACTTGAAGAAGGTACAGTAGCTTATGATGATTATTATAAGTTCAAAGCATGGGCATATAATAATCTAATCGATTTAAGAGCCACTGTTGACAAGTTAGATGTGCCAGAAGGTGCTGATGCTGAACAGGTACTTATTTCTAAATTAGGAAGAGACAAGAATATTAGACCAGTACTAAACAAGAAGTTCGTAAGAGAAAGATTCTCTCCTATTGAAGGTGAGTCTGAAGTTGACGCAGACCTAAGACGTCAAGCTATTGAAGTTCAGAACCTAGAAGTAATCGGAAGAGTGCAAGCTGTAATACAACAAGCTATGCAGTTTGGATTTATGGATGCTGATACCAAGGAGATTCTATTAAGTGTACTTGGAGACAAAATCTCTAATGAAGCAGCATTTGATGTAGTGTTAAAAGCTATTGCAAATGATGTACCAGTTTTAGATATAGACGGGAACAGAATACCACATCCTATATATGATGCCTTATTAGAAACATTAAAAGACATAGACGGTAATAATTTGGATACTGTTATAGACAATATTCATAATATTCTTCATTCTGATGTACATAGAAAGAGACTTGTTTATGACACTTTAGACTTCATGGACAACAATGGGGACGTGTACCCTTCGGAAGACGCTCCTGTAGTAATGGAGAAAGTCGAAGAGAGAATAAATAATTTCGAGAAGACATTTGTACAAGCAGCTAAGGATATGGAAAGTCTTGTAATGTCTAATCCTACTAATGCTACTATAGCTCAATTAAGGAAGGATGTTTTACAAATCAAAACTAGTCCAGTATATGATTTCCTTGACCAACTTACTAATACTGTATATGGAAGCAAACTCACTATCTTTGACTTACTAAGAGATGAGAATAGAAGACTAGAGAACGCCCCTTCTGTATCTGACTACGTATTGGACGGTAATAAGGAGAAGGAAATAGACCAAGCATTCAAAATCATAGACATGCTTAGTGCTGTTATCGATGCCAGTTCTACTACTGATTTAGACATCAATAATCCATTTGGGCACAATGCTACTATGAATTACTTCTTAGAAACCTACTTCCCAAAGGAAGAGAAATATGGGATTATTAGAGGTGATATAGCTGCAATCATGAAAGAGGAGTTGGCATTAATAACTAGGCAACTCACATTCTTGAAAGAGTTGTCCAGAATGAATGCTGTTAATCAGTTCAGCAAACATGGTAGAACAGGTCAACAAATATCTAAATTGACAGCTAATATATTAAAGGGTAAGGATAGATACCAGTTCCTAAAAGAACTTAAGTATAAAGGCATGCAGCTATTTAAAGATATAGATACTATGCCAACCCCTACTCTTGATGATATTGACAATGTTAGCTATGACAATCCGCTTATCTCTAAGGAACTTAGTTCATTGCAGAACAAACTGTATGACAACTTCCAGGAGATAGTGCAAACTACTGGAGATTCTCCACAAGTTATATTGAAGGACCTATTCTCTGATGTAAGAAATCAATTCAACATTAATAATTTGGTAGAGCAAAGAAACACCAAATTTAGCCCGGAGACTAAATCTTTAGAGGATTATGATGTTTATATGCTATTACATGCAATGATAGCTTTTAAGAAGTCAGATTTTGATTATTACTTAAGAGAATCCCTTGTTGAGACAGATGCTAATTATGCCCCTTTATATTCACAAGAATATGCTGCATATTTGGCTACAGCTATGGCAGTTAATCCGGATATAATGAATGCTGCTGTTAATAATATAGATACTCCTAAAGGAACTTATGGTAGCGAGTTAATACGATACTGGAATACTGTAATGGTAGACGGTATTGGTGGTGCTGGTAAAACAGCTGTTATTGCTAAGTTAATTCAGAACATTGTTAAGAAGTACTATCCTGATGCAGAGATATGGAAGGTAGGTCCAACTAAACAACAAGTTGACAATCTTGTTAATTCTTTGGGAAGTGAAGGCAAAGCGTTTACTATAGAGGATTTAATGAGTCATGTATTGGGAGAATCTAACTATGCAGAGCTGTCTAATGACATATTACATAATAATAAGGAGTCTAAGCAGTTCACAATAGAAGAACTTGGCCCCATTACATCGCCTGGTGGAACAGTAATGGAATCTTATAGAGCTGCCATTATCAATGAAGATATAGAGTATAACGATGTTCAAACTCCGAGGCTTGTATTTATTGATGAGGCTACTTGGGTAAATAGCCTTTATATGCAACATTTGTCTAACTGGGCACATAAGAATAATGTAACTATTGTTCCACTAGGAGACTTAAATCAGAATGGATATGAAAATCCTACTATTAGTGTCTACAATGTTAAGTCATCTGAATCTTTAATGGTCAGAACTCCTAAGCTGGATATTAGCTTACGTATTACTAATACTCAACAGAATGATAATAATACTACGGTAAATGCGGCTTTGAGTGTGTTGACATTTACTCCAGAACAAATGGCTGATTCTGAAAGTCAAGCTAATGCTGTTAATAGTGTCAAAGACACAATAAGTAATATGATGGAGCTACATTATTATCAGGACGAAGACAATATCCTTAATGGAAGTAAATTTGTCACTGCTATTACCGAGGACGATGTTAGACAAATACTAGAAAGGGACGGAGAAGTTGGATATGTGTATGATGATGAGAATACTCCTACTTACAAAATGCTAACCAATATGGCAGATAGTAGGATTATTATGCGTACTCCTAAATCAGTTCAAGGTTCTGAGTTTAAACATGCTATAATTGATGTAAACTTCAGTAAGTATAATACAAATACAGTCTCTGGACTTATTGATTATATGAAGTCATTTTATACTATGATGTCTCGTTCTAAGGACGGAGCTTATTTTATTAATAGCAACATGGGAACTATTATCAAAGAAGCTAATTTACGTCAAGATGAATATACATCTACTACTTCTGACCCTTCTGCTGTGATAGATAGATTCAAGGTAATTAGAATGGCTGCATTTAATGCCGAATTAGAGGGATATACTCCTTCTAGGAAAGCACAGGAGCCACCTATACCTGAACCTGCTCCAGTTAATCCAGAAGAAGCTCCGGAGCCAGTAAAATCTACTGATATACCAGAGCCTACTCCTACAACTAAAGAGAAATCTAAGGAAGTGCAAGCTCCTACATTTATACCACCTAGTAGAACTATGACTGGCACTAATGAGCTTGAAAATGAGTTCTTAGCAGATATAGAGGGTAAAGGAGAAGAATCTGTTATAGATGAATCATTACTAAGTGAACCTCTTTCTGGAATTAGAGCATACGGCTGGTATATGAGATATGGTATGGCAGAAACTTCCGATGGTAAATTTACTAGAGTGGTAAGGAATGATGTAGTTGATGATTTGAATGTCTTCACTAGAAGTAATGTAGAGTATGATACTAATACATTACAACCTGCCAAGGATATGTTAGTAGACGTTAGAAACTACTTGACATTTGGCGAGAAGTTTGATGCTGACTTCATTCAGAAACTAAGCGACAATGGTTATAAATACTTAGCTGGATTGGGTGCAGAAGTTTGGAATAATGGTACGTTCAATCTAGAAATCAGGAAAGATGATACTAACGAAGAAGGCACTGATAAAGCTAGAGACAAACAGGGTTATGACTCTACTAAAGTAGAACCTGTTGCGTTCAATATAGTATATAGAATACCTATGGAGAAGGGTAATGATTTGCAATTCACTATAGGTAAATTAACTAATCCTGATACTTGGCAGAAATGGAACAACAGTAATGGTAAAGATGCTGATATTGCTGCTAGAATTAATAAGTACAAGAAGTGGTATAAGAATATGCAGAAGGAAATCTTAGATAATCCTAGTACTGTTAAATACCTTGGAATTGATGAAAGCGACATATCATTCTCTGCTGCGACTAGACTTAAGAAAGTTCCAGACCAAACTTGGAACTTGGATAAGGTTAGAGAAGCATTTCCCAATGCCATTATTAGTCCGATGTATCTTTATGCAGGACATGGTGGAGTAGCTATGGTAGATAAGTCTGTAAGAGGTAAAGGTGTAGTATTTGCCACTTCTAACAAACATCTTAAAATTGACGGAGAGAAGGTAACTGAATCTAATCTTGCAGAGATGTATCTAAGAATGCAGAAGAAGCGTAAAGCTGCACTAGATGAAGCCAAATCTAGAGGTCTTAGTGATAAGGAGGCTCAAGCTGAAGTAGCTAAGACGGTACCACCACTTATAAGAATGATAGTAGCTAATTCTAATGGAACCTTTATTGATAATTACTTTAGACTGTCTTTTAATGATTTAGTTCATACTGCTGATGACGGTAAAACTAAATTAGACAAGAATCAAGTAAAGGAATATTTAGGAACATTTGGAAGTAATACTACTGCTGCCAGAATGCTAGTAAGTATGTGGAATTACAGGTCTGGATTAAAGAACTTCATTAAGGCTTATGACACTTACAGGCAGGCTAATAACCTTGATGATGTTAGAGGTACTTCTGAAGTTAATGAGTTTAATAGGCTGATTGACCAGTCTACTGTGGACGGACAGAAGAGAGTTCCTTGGGATTCTTCTATTTATAATGGATTTATGTTTAGACTTACATATGCAGATGCTATTAAGACTAATGCTCCTGGTATGGTAGTAAGACCTATAAATTTAAGTAGAAACGAATGGCAAACATTTGACTCTAACGGTAAAGTTCCTAGAACTCTTACATACGGTGTTTACATAGACCCTAAAGTAGCTCAAGCTCAACTATCTATATTGGATAATCTATTTAGCATATTGGAAGAGTATATTTCATTACCAGGTAATCCGAACTTCACCATAGCTACTAATGGCAGAGATATGGACAGTATCTTAGCGCAGTTAATAGCTGACGACGGAGCCATAGAGTTAACCGACGGTAAGAATACTTATAAACATGCAGCATCTAATATAGGTGGAATGGGCGGCTCATTCAAAATGGTTGGATTATTATCATCAGTTTACAAACTATTCTCTGCTGGTAAGAAATCAGATGAAAGTTATGTATTCCGAGCTAAAGCTAGAGACGGTAAAACGAAGGAAACTAGGTTAGAGGAATTATCATTTAATATAGTTAGAGCAGTTAGAGATGCAGGTAGAGATAACTACTTCTCTGTACTAAATAACATGTTTAATGTGATATTCCATGGCACTCCAACTATTAAAGAAGGAGCTGCAACTACTACATATGCTCCATTTATAAATGGAATATATTATACTCCTAGAACTCCGACTTCACATGATAGTAGACCTTCTGATTTCTATCCAACTAGAAATAATGACAATCAATTCTATATTGATACTGCTATAGAAAGTCCTAACTTTGAAATAACCATTGACCCTACTGTATTATCAGAGAGACAATTTAATAAAGGAGTTCCACATAACAGACAGTCAGAGTTTGATAATAACATTACGTTAATTGCTAATGGAGTATCCAGTGCTTTCACTGGCTATACCTCAATAGACCAAATCCTTAATGATGCACGCAATGAATATCTAGAGAAAGGTGATATTGCATTAGATGAAATATTAAAAGGAGTAGCAACTAAGGTAAATACTAGTCTTACTAATGACATAAATAACAGACAGCTATTAATTAATAACGACCCTGTAATTCATCTAGATATGACTGTTGATGTTAACAACATGCCAGTCATTAATAAGGTACATACTCTATTACAGGAAATAAATGTTAAGAGTCCGTCTGTACTACCCAAAACTAAAGACGGAGAGATTGATACTACGGGTATTCAAAATGTTGATTATAGTAGTGGTAATTTACAAGATTTTACAGTATATTTGCAAGGTGGACAAACAATTAAAGGAAGCATTATTGGAAGTGAAGTTAATATAGTTGATACAGTGATGTATGAAGTTCCATTTGACCCTAATAGAGAACAGAAACTCAAGATATTCGAAGATACCATTGGAGACCATGAGAATCTTAGGGAGACCGAAATCATGACTGTTATCCAAGAATTGAGAGCTACTACCTCTCTTACTCCGGAAGCTGCTGATGCACTTCTTGATAAGATAAGATTAGTGGACAATCACTTCGAATGTTACTTGACTGATGAGCAACTTGACGACCCTGACATATTAGATGTTATGGAATATATTAACAGTCTTGCTAATAATAAGCAAATAATTGATAGTCAGAACTGTAAATTAAATATATAAGAATAATGGCATGTACTAACTTTGACATAGGACTACATAGGATTGATGCCGAAAGTGTCCTTAGAGGAACAGTACTTAAGTTTAGAAAGGCTGAACCGTTGTCTACTACAGACTTTGTTCAGCATTTCTTTACTAACTTGAAAGGTACTAACCTATTCAACCTGGAGAGCGAGGCAGAATACGTCTCGCTTTCTAAGGTTTTTGAAGATTATATTAAAACATCAAGAATACTTAAAGATACACAGAAAGAACAGCTGTTAGCTGAATATGCACAACCTCTAGGTCAGAACTTTGGACTTTCTCCTGAAGCAACTACAATTGAAGTAGCTGATAAGGACCTTATTATTCCGGATGCTCCAGAGAATATTAATAATGAGGTTTCCAACTCGGAGAAGAGAATACTTACTCCGTCTCTGAATGATACGTATGGCTCTGCTACAGTAGTAAAAGAGTACATGCTAAATCAATTCAGATATAATATAATTGAATCGTCTTTAGTTAATTTTACTGATGGTAAATTAATCAAGACTACTGATGATTTGAACATATATATTGCTAAATATAAGAATACTATGTTCAAGAACTTAGTCGATTATATTAAAATGACTAATGAAGAAGATGGAATTACTACAGATTTCAATATGCCTAACGCTATCTACATAGATGGAACTCCAGATGTGGAAGGTATGCAGAAAGTTCTTAGACTAGCTGATGAATTGTTTAAGGACATGCCTAGGTCTAAACTAGACAATGCATATGTCTCAAGAAAGCAGAAGTTCGGAGACCTGTATAAGAATCAAATGCTGATTGATGCGTTTAATGCTTGGGCTGTACTGTCAAATGGTAATTTTGATACTATTCTTAAGAATCTATTCGGAAAGAATATGGAGATTAAGAACAAAGGATATATTGGAATAGAGATTCCCGTATCAGTTAATAAATATCAATTTAGAGCTGGTTCTAACATGGTTAAAACCTGGAGAACTAATGAGAATGTGGATGCAATATCTGAAATAGGTAATGTGTCTAGGTTACTTATTGAGCAAACTCCTGTGCTTAACTTTACCACTGGAGAGCAAATAAGGGACAATTACCTTACACTTAAACAGTTCTTGCATTCAATGAATAAGCTTAAAGACGAAGCGAACTTTCTATATTTTGGAGACAGACTGCAAGAATTAGTTATTAACTTCCATTCAGCTCCTAATTATTACTTGAAGAGGATTCTTGAAGAAATTATTAACAATGGGGGAGGTTCTAGAATATTTCAAATAAATGATTTGAATGTATTTAAATCTATTTATGAGAAGTTCTATAATGATAGCAGAGCTAACTCTCTATATAACATTATTAATAACGATTACAAGCAATCCAAAGCTATAACCACCTATGATTTGCTTGATTCAATATCTGGAGTTGTAGATAGAACTAATAATGCTAAGTACATTCAGTATGCCATGAATCAAGACACAAATGACCTAGATTCTATGGAAATTAAACAAACTAATGTCAACAGACGTAAAATCCAGAGAGAGAATGATATTGATATTAGTAATGAATTACGTGGCAACAGACAAGAACTACTTGACAAGTGGGGAGTAGAAGTACATAACGCTACTCTGGGAGACATCTCATTTAAATTACCTTATAATGGCGACACTATTACTCTTATATATAATAGGGCTGCTATTGGTAGTAAAGGTCAAAAGAAACTTGAGTTAAGTCCTTCTGATAAGGTTAAATATGGTTCATTAGATACTATATTAAAAGAGCCTTCATTTACTACACTAAAAGCAATCTATGAAGAGAATAACCCTCAAACTATAACTCCACAGGAGAGACTATATGTATCTTTAGTAGAGTTTATGGATGATTTCATTAATACTAGATTCCTAAATGGCAACATAGATTTACTGGCGGCATTTAAGAATGTAAAAGAAGCAGACAATCTAAAATATCTAACAGAGAACTTAATGTCTCTAGCTAATAGTTCTGCATTTGTAAATACAGTATATAATGAGTTCGAGACTAACAATCCAGACAACCTAGACCTGTATTCATTTATTAAGACCCTTAAATATTATACTGATAAAGTTGATGAGGATAGTCCAGAAGCTAGATTCTACTACGACAAGTCATCTAACTCATTAAAAGCTATTGATGGTGCTTTAATTAACACTTTGAATGATTTAGTAGCAGCAGAGCAAATAGTAACTGGAGAAATATTTAAATCTGTTATTAAGAACGCTGAAGGTAATAATATTCCTAATAGTAGGATTGCTAATTTAGCTGGATTGACTAGAAGATACGTCACAAGAACCATTATAGAGAATCCGAACTCTTCTTTAAAGAATACATTATTTGGATTAAATCCAGGTATGCTTAGAGGTACATCAATTAAAACCGATGTTGTTAGTAGAACTGGAGTTAAGAAGAGTGCTACTAGTTTCTCTGTAGCAGAGATTGGATATTCTTCAATATTATATGACTTCTATGCTAATCTATTAAGGAAGGTTGACAAAGGACAATCTAAGACTATTAATGTTCAACCTACTGTATATTCTGATAAGGGAACATTCGTAATGTGGACCTTAACTGCCGACGGAATCAAACTTGTTGACGAGAATGGAGAAGAGTTTACTATTGACTTACTTAATTCATCAATTTCCGATTTAAACAAAGCTATTAGGTCTACTGTTGGTTCTTACTATAAGAACACATTTAATAATGTGCTTAATGACTATAGAAATGTATATAGAGGAAGTCTTGATACATTCTTGCAGAGACTACAAGAGAATGGACTAACAGATGCTTATAATAGCATAGTTGGTAAGCAAGCAGCAGTGGATGCAGAGAATGCCAAAATAGAAGCACATAATGCTAAATTAGCAGAAGAAGTTGCTAAACAACAAGCATTAGCTGATGCGGCATTGCAGGCTGGAGATTATATGGAAATTGATGCAATTAATAACTATATATTAACAGAATTACAGCCTAAGGAACCTATTGACTTAGTAGATAAAATGACATTTAAAGACTTTCAAGCAATATTGTCAGTAACTACTAAAGGAGAATACGGTGATATGTCTTACCGTAATGGAGTTCCTAATATTGATAATGTACATGTTAATAAGGGAGGTTCGTTTGTCCTAAATGGAAACAAGAAAGGTGGACTGTCTCCAAATGCTCTATTGAATTTCAATGCTAATGAGTTATATGCTAAGGAAGATGTATATAATAAAATGTTCTTGAGAGAGAAGAAGAAGTTTGTCAAAGATATGATTGATAATAATATGACATTCCCTCTTAGATACGCTAACGGTAGAGTAAACTCTGTTTTAAATAAGGCATTAAATACTCTTATTCCTACTGATAAGGCATCATGGATAAACAATGATACTCAAGAATTAATACTAGCTAAGCAAGGAGACAAGGTACTTAGTAGGTTGTCTGACTTAGATAGTACATGGTTAAGAAATGATGAAGATATTACTTTAAATCCTATTCTCGAAAGATACTTCTTAGCTGACTTTCTAACTTCAGAGAACTTGCGACTAGTCACTACAGGTAGTAGTATAGCACATCCTAATAAAGCTAAATATGGTAAAGTTAATCCTGCGTCATTTAATGGCATAGAGTTAGAACAATCTTCTAGAGAACTTGCAGAATTAAAAAGAAATGTAATTATACCAGGTACATTGCAGTACTTCCAACAGAACAGTTTATTAGGTATTCCTAAAACATACAGACTAGCCATTATGAGCGACGTTGCAGCATTTGTGTACAACTTTAAAGGCGAGACATCTACTGTAGATGCACATGACGGTTCTGCGTTCTGCAATCCTATTATGTCTTATTTAGAGAACTTCTCATTACAAGACTCTGCTGTAGGTGATGATAAAAAGCCTATTGGGCATGACTTCAATGGGGATTATGGTACTGCTTCTTTGTTGAAATTTGCTACATTCTCTACATACAACGAAAGAATGAGAAACTCTATGAAATCTGACATCAGTCTGTATAACATGTTTAGAAAGATGTCTGATTTCAAATGGAATCAGTCTACAAACCAGTTTGATAATGCTTATGAAGGAATAGACCTTACTAAGAACATATTCGGAAACACTATGGAGCTTAAAGATGTTACTGGTGGGGAAAGAATATTCTACAGGGACGGTAATAATCATTACGAGATATTAGGTCTTGACAGAGTAGGTGACGGATTATATAATATCAGAACTCAAGCAGTTAATGAATATGGTAATCCAGTTAAAGCTGTAGGAGACGCTAATGTAATGGTTCAGTTAAATGTTCCTATTAATTCATTATTTGAATTACATGCAGCATTAGGTGGAGTATATAGTGAATCTCTTAGAAATGGAGAACTTGCTTATAGTGATGCTTCCTTAGCCGTTACCGCTAATTATGCTAACAATGTAGGTTGGTATAGACCTAATGGAGAGATACCTTCTCAACGTAATACTATTCAGCCGCTTAAACATAAGATGATTGCTTACTTGGTTAATAAGTCTGCAATTAAAGTAGGAGCTCAAAATATAAATGGAGATAGTTCTTGGTTTGATGACAGTCCTTTAATGGAAATGGAATTTAATACTGAAGGTCTTGGTATTCAAATGGATGCAGACCATGTAGTAACTGACCCAGAACATCAATCTACAATGACAGAGTTCTCACAGGTAATCTCTGCATTAGAAGCTATGGGATTTACTCACAGTATGGCTAAAATGGCATACAAAGATTTGGGTAGAGTGGCATTATCATCAATAGGCGGCATTAGAGATGCAGTGTATACATTAGTTGGGATTAAACCTACTGACAATCCTGATGTTAAATCCGATATTTATGAAATAGTAGGTAAAGCTATTATTAAGGAGCTTAATAAGGACGGAGATGAACTTGGTACTGCTAAGACTATTATTGAGAAAGCTAAGGCAGAGTTTGCATTAGATAGAAAGAATAATAATTCTCATGGAACTGATGTATATAAAATACCATACAGTGACCCTTCTATCTTTGGTAAAACTTTATCTTCGTTTACATCTAATATTAATAAAACTGCTATCAAGAGGAAGTTCCCAGGTATGGGTGCAGTTATGGCTCCTGCATACAATATAGTACAACAATTCCGCATAGGAGGTACTAATTATAAATATGATGATATTTATAGGATTGCTTCCGAACAAGGAATGACTCCTGATGAGTATTTACAAAGTGAGCAAGCTAAAATAGAGGCACAGCCAGCATCTACTATAGATAGATTACTTCCTGGAGATAGAATCAAATTGCCTATTCAAGAAGTAGCATCAGTGGTGGCTAGAATTAGCCAAAATGCATTAGACAAGCAAATAGCTCTTGATTTGGCTGTTAAGAGAACTCTGACAGAACTTGAGAAAGCACAGAATGGAGACGGGGAAGGTGTAGAGATAGCTAAAGCACAGGATAACTATGACAAGGCTGTGTCTGCACAAGCTAAGAATCAAGCCAATTCTTTAATGACTGTAGACCAATATCTAGCTGATAGAGGTTGGAGTATAGAGGGTAGTTACGTACCGGTATATGTAAATGATTTTGATACGTATAACTTAGTAAAAGCTAATTTCTCTCAATTCTATACTGATATTACTAGACCTACAGACTTAAAGCCAGCAGAGATTTATTGGGAAGATATGACCGGTATGAGACATAGCATATTTGATATGCCAGCTATACAAAGGTCATTCAGTGAAAGAACTAAGTATGACGGAGGTAAACTTCCTAAAGCTTTAGATTCTGAAATACAAGCACAAATACAAGCAACATTTACGTTACTGGACAACGGATATATGCCTGTAACTGGCATTCAGAAAGCAGAGTACTTAGCAGACCCAGTCGCATTCAGTGACAAATATGCAGCTAATGGCTATATTAGGGATTTAGGTAATGGAGATATTGCTATTCCTATTCAGAATCTAGTCAATAATCCTGCTGAACTTTCTATTAGTAAACTATATGTAGACCAGTTTAACTTAGGACCTAATGATAGTATTAATGATGTACTTACACAAGGATATCAGTTCTTCGTTAATAGGTATGATAAATATCACGCTCCTAAAATTAAATGGTATGATATGATGTTTACTAGAGCTAATGGTAAACATGTGTATGTTGCACTCGGAGAAACTCCTTCTCTAATGGAACATCTATCAGTTAATAAGGCACTTACTGAATCTGATTTCGTTAGAGTTGGTAATAGTGTTATGAGGGTAGATGAAAATGGTGAGAAGATGTACGAGGCTGGATTCTATGATGAAAGTGGAGAGTATCATGAAGTAGTAACATCTTACAATGCATTAGGTAATAATACTACTGAAGAAGTATTAGTAGCTAAAACTCCTGACAGTGTTATTGATATTTATGGAATGGATAGTTTTGATTCTGTTAAAATTAACCAATACACTAAGAATAAGGAAATGATGCAGCAAGTAATTGAAGCAGGTTCTGAAAGAAATGATAGATTGCTTAAATTACTATTTGATACTTATAAAGAGAACGAAGGAGAAGAGTTCAGTGTGTCTAGATTGGCTTATCAATTAGACGGAATAGAGAAGAATCAGAAGATTATAGATGCCAAGAAGAAGTTTGTATCATTCCAGAAATCACTTGAATTTACAGTAGCTCGTATTCCTGCACAGACAATGCAGTCATTTATGAAGATGAAAGCTGTGGCATTTAATGACTCTGATAAGAATGTGGTACATGTATCTCACTGGCAAACCTGGCTTCAGGGAAGTGATTATCGGCTAAACCTACCGTTTAGGTTAGCTCCATTATAAATATTGTAATCACTATAATAAATCTCGTGAACTGACGGGGAACTCCTTAGAGTCTAACCTACTAAACTAGGGCAGAAATGTACTTAGTGGCAGTAATTAACTACTACTGGTATAGTAAAAAAGGTTAGAATTGGACAATCCGCAGCTAAGCATCCTAGATAAATATATTGATATAAGACTTGTTACTCGACAACATAAGTCCTATCTTTGTATTCATAAGGATGAAAGTTCATCGACTATCCCGTAAGGGAGTAGGAACTTTCATTTAGTGTATTAATTTAAACATTAAATGAAATGGCTAAAAGAAGTATAATTAAAAAGCTTAGTAAAGAGCAGAAGAGTCTTTTGATAGGACTCCTGCTAGGAGATGGAACAATATCTAGTAATTGTGTATTTAAGTTGAGTCATTCTGAAGCTCAAAGAGAGTATTTAGAATGGAAAGTTGGATTACTAGATGTTCATGGGATTAAAAACAATGGCGTTAAAGAGTATATATCATCTTGTGGGTATAACACTGGTAAAAAGGTATTGTATTCACAGATGTCTCTAAATCCGACCATTAAGGCTTTAAGGCGAACGGTATATACTCCAAAGAAACATATAACCAGGAAGTTATTAAATTGGATAACACCTCTAGGTTTAGCTATTTGGTATATGGATGATGGCTGTATTAATGTGAATACATCTAAGCAGCGTAGCTCTATACAACATACGATTAAAATAGCTACATGTGTGGATGAAGATACAGTCAATGTAATAATTGCTTACTTTGCTGAAGTGTGGGATATAAAGTTTAGACCTTTTAAAGAAGGTCGTGGAACATATTCAATCGCTACATCTTCAGAACTTGATTGTGACAAGTTTGTAAACATAGTAAGACCTTACATAGAGCAAGTTCCATCATTATTATATAAAATAAGAAGAGATTCAACTAAGCTTGAATTTATAGCGCAGCAGAGAGCTGCTTCCGAAGCGCGAGACACTCTTGAATTAGAGTGATGATATAGTCAGTCTTATATTGAAAGATATAAGGTAAACGGATATTGATAAAGCATATATCATGGGTTATGATTTTGATACCAGCGGACATTATGTAGGTTGGTCTCCGTATTTTAATTTTAATAGTATTGAGTCACTCAAAGCATCCGAAATGCTACCTACTCCTAATGGCAAGTTATATGCATATGGAAGTGGTGGAGTAGACATTACTAACTATCTAAACCAACTTAACAAGGAGAACTTCTATAATCCAGAATCTGTCCCGGTGATAGCAGAGATGCTCAACGCTATTGATGATGCTAGAATATTAACATATTCAGGTGAAGTTGACACCGATAATGCTAATTTCATTCTTAATAGAATTAACAATCATACTATGTATATGACTGAAGAATTTGATGAAAATGGAAAGAAAGCTAGAAACGGTAGACAGAAGATTAGAAGAAGTAACTTACTTCCTGCATTTAGAAACTCTGTATCATCTAAAATTAGCAATATTATCCAGAATTTGAAGAATATGAACCAGGCTTACTCTCCTATTGAAATGGGAGACCCGCAAAGGGCAGCTAAGGAATCAGCATCTGGACAAGAAGCTAATAAGATTACCATGACATCACCCTCATCCAAATGGGTAATGCAGATGCAGAATATGGACGGTAAACAAGTAATTGGTATTGCAGCTGTAGGTGAGAAAGTATTCTTTGCTAACTGTTACTACTTCAATGAAGGTGTTAGAAATGGAGACCAGGATTGGTTAGACAACATGTTCTTCTCCACTAGATTTGAAGGCATCCAAACAATGTTAAGTGAGAATGGCAAACCTATAACAGTACCTACTCTAAGAAACATAATGGCTAACGTTAACTTTGATGATTTGGCAGTTAAGAAAGATTATTGGAGAAATTTAATAGTCAGAGCCGTAGAACAGCAATTATCACCGGAGGATGTAGCTAGAGTAGTTCAAGAGCAATTAGGTATGCAACCAGACCAGTCATTAGTAATTTCTGCATTACTATCAGCTGCTACTGATAATGCTAAAGAGTTGATTCTTTCTAAAATCAATGCAGGTCCTAATCTAGCTGGTATGTACTTACATATGATTATGTTAGGATTCAGTTTTAATGATATCGCTAAATTCATGACAAGCCCGACAGTACAAACTGTAAATGACTTAATGAAGGTAAATGTATTTGATGAATATCATGACCATGCATCAGTAGACTCTGTAGTTAGGGCATTGGAAGAAGGCCCTAATATTAGAAACTACTTCGATTCTACTTCTTTAGGTAACTTCTTCAAAAGAGTGCAAGAGAAACTACTTGACTCTGGAGAGGAAGCGTTCGATAAGAGAGGTAATTGGATTCAAGCTATCAAAGATAGGTTTGCAGAAGGTGATTCTATTGATGATATATTCCCAGCTGTATCTTATAGAGAACACAGATTCTTGGAAGAATATAAGTACCTACAGAAGATGAAAAATAGGTTGGACATGGACAGATTTGCCGAATTTAAGAAGGTAAATAGAAATGCTAGAGAGACAGAACTGTTAGGAAGATTCTACGGACTAAATCAAGGTATGCCTACAGATTTAGGAGGTAAAATGGCTATGTTAAATACATATGAATCTGCAATTACTAGCAGAGAGCAACTATATAAAGATGACAAATATGAGAAAGGATATAACCCTGAGGTAGTTATTAAGAACATCCTGAATGATAAACCTTACCTATCCGAGGAGCAAGTAAGAGCTGTGGTCAATGATGCTATTGCACAAGGTATTACTAATGGAGGATTTAGTATGAGGAAATTCCTTGACCCAATGAACTCTGGCTACAAAAAGTCAACTATAGCTTACTATAATCTAATAAAGGGAACTTGGAATATATTCGACATGATTGATAAAATTCCCCACTTCAAGGCCTTATACGAAGTGTTATTCTTAACTGACACAACTGATGTAAATATTAGTACTAAATTCAACTTAGTAAATTCCTATAGAGAAGCTCTTATTAAAGAGAATCCTACATATGGTAGAGCTGTTACTAAAGAGCAACTAAATGCACTCGGTGAGCATGTAGACGATGTACTAATCACTGGCTGGTTGGCTAAACGCAACATTACCTTCAGAATGGATGAAGGTCAGAAGTATATCGGAAATGATATGACTCTGCACGATATTAAAGAAGGAGGTGAGGTATTTAGTTTGGCCACTAACGATGGAATTGCTAACTTTAAACTATGGATGGAAGGAACAGTTATTCCAGAACTCCATAACGGAATGGTTGGAGATAAGAGAGTTCGCTCGTTATTAATCAACCAATTTGTGCAAGGATTAAGTATGAATAGACGTATTGACCCGTTTACTAGAGGTAACACCACATATATGAAGTTACCTATTGACATGATGAATATAAGAACTGAATCAGACCAAGCTATGTTTAGTAGATATCAGAAAGATTTTGCAGCACTAAAGAGAATTAATCTACAAGGATTGCCTCTTACTGACTGGTTCTTCTTATATAACTTAGTTGTTAATAAGGACAAATACGGGGCGGATAGGTTTACGACTCTGCTGAATACATTTGATAAGACTGACGTTAGTGACTTACTAATAGAGTATCAGAAGTATGTAGGACAATCAGACTACAGTTTGGATGTTAATATAGATACATTCTCATTAGAAGATGCACTTATCAGAATGGCTCCTATTATTAGTGAAAGTGCTAAAGGTAGAGCTAGAAATAAGTATATTAGAATGAGAAATGAAGAAACAGGTCGTCTCGAACTATATGAAAGGGATGGAGAGGATTATTATGAAGTAAATGACATCCCGGACTCAAGTAATGTAGATATGAGAAGATTATATGATAATTACTTCGTTATTAGAACTCCAAATCAGAATGCTAAAATGAAAGAGTTAGTTCTCAGTAGGAATGACTCTATGGAGAATATAGTTAATAAGATTAAGAGCTTAATGGAGCGTAATACTATACAAATAAGAATTAATTGTTAACATGAGTTGTACAGTAGAATTTTTAGTACATTCTAACGAGGGAGCCCCTAGCTTGTTTAAGCTAGAGGTTCCTGACGTTAGTAAAATGTCTTTAGAAGATGCAGTAGGAGCATTAATGGGAAATGTAGAGAGTTATAATGATTTTATTAATGCAGTAAATTCAGGAGGATTTCCTATTACAGCTTTGGATTCCAAGAATCTTGGCAAGGACGGATTACCAATTGGTAATTATAATTTAAATACAATTAAAAATGAGTTCCCAACTCCAAATATTACCTACCTAGTGGACAAGTTGCAAGGGGAAGGTGAGGACTTAAATAGGAATAATATACTACTCACTAATGCTAGATTTAGCCTTGCTTGGAATACCAATTATGGTATATTTAGAGACACTAGTGGCAGTTTGGCAGTTATTAAGCCTAAAGAAGAATATATAGAGACCTATCTAAAGCAAAGATATGTGAATACAGTATTAGATAAGGCTCCTAAAGAACAAGTTCAGGAAGTAAACAAGAATATAGAGTCTGCGTTAAAGATGCTAGCTGCAAGTAATGATACTTCATCCAGAGTGCAGACTATCATGAAATATATAGGGTATAACTTTAACACCAATAGTATTCATGGTAATGTTATACCTGCTTTTGTGAATTACTTCTATACTAGTGCTACTTTCAATGATGCATTATATAAGAATGGGCTTGTTAGTAAATTTAATGAACTGTTTAATCAAATAATAGGTACTCCTACTACTGAAATTCCTTCTTATTCAGACACTACAGTTCAAGCGCTAGTAGACAGAGCAGAAGTATCTGGGAATTACTTGCGTATATCTAAGAAAGATATGCAAGACTTTATGGATGCTTACAGCTACGGAGAACTGTCTGATGAATCTATAGTATCTACTATACAAGACTTGAATAATAAAATTGACAATGAGAAGTTCTTAGACATTGCATTTATAAGTGATGGGGGAATATTATTAAGAAATACGTTTAAGCAGCCGGAGTTTGACAAGACTATAGTTAACACAGAATACTCTGGAGAGTTAATAGAGCCTATTGAAACTGTAGGGGGTTATAACATCGCTAAATATAATGACAGATATTATATAGACAGTAGGATTGTTACAACTTCAGACGGGCTGAAAGGAGCAGGAGTAGATAATCTCAAATATGCTAGAAGTATTGCCAATAAACTATTAGACAGACCTATAGATTTGAAATCGGTTACTAGTAAACTCAAAAATGGAAGTTTAGCAATACAAAGTTATCAATTCTTACAAATTGGAGACAGATTCTCCGTTTTGGATATAGAACTAAATGATAACATAAAGCTATACAATGATAAGGATTTAGTTAAGAGTATTACTTTTAACAACTTCATATCAGAGCTTAATAAGAAGCCCCAATATAAGAAACTAATTGGCATACTTAAAGAGCAGGGACTTAATATAGAATCTATACTTAACACCCAAGAGAAATTGGAGACTTTCTTCTTATTAAAGAATCAATTAAGAGACCCAGACATTCATGCTTCTCTATATAACAGTAAAGTACCTAGTATGCTAACTCAAGACAAACTAGACTATGAGCTGCAATTAATGACAGAAGCTTTAAATACAATTCAGAATGCTACCGAATCTGTATATGAAGTAACTGGGGCAAATGGGGACAAATACTCATTCAGAAAGCTAGAATCAGAAAGAAGTGTACCAGTTCACAAGAAAGTACCCAGGTCATTTAAAAGTGAAATGGTAGAGATAGCCAATCACCTTAGTAAGAACTATGGCATTAATGTTAACGTAGTTACTGCTAGAGAGATAGCTTCTAAATTCAGAGGAGTGATTCCTAATGCTGGAAGAACTAATGCATTTATTTATAATGGAGAAGTCTATCTAAATGTAGACAGAGCTACTACAGCTGATTCACTGCATGAGTTTGCACATTTAATTATGGGTTCTATGAAGAGGACTAATCCAGGTCTTTATTATGGGCTAGTTGAACAGGTGGAGTCTCTGGCGAACTATGATGATAAACTAGAAGCATTTAGGATGATAGGAGATACTAGAGCTGTTCCTGACTTGAATGAGGAGATATTTGTTACAGAGTTTGGTAATTACTTCGCTAGAATCGCAGAGCCTTGGTTTGAAGGTAAAGAAGCTTCACTAGAGGAAATGGGGAGAATATTTAAAGAGAAGACTCAAAAGACATTCCAAACTAGTGATGATATTAAGAATGAGAAGTTAGGAAGACTTCTTAATATGTCTATAGATAATATTATGTCTGAATTTGGTAGTGCACTTATTAACAACGATTTAGCAGCAGGTTTTGATATGAACTTAGCTTCTGAATCCCGTACTATAACTAATTTAATTCAGAAATTAATAAAGAGTGGTAACTTAAAGGAGAATTGCTAATGGCTTGTTCATATAGTTTAAATATAAATGGTCAAGTAGTACAATTTGGGGAGGGTAATAACAACTATGCAGACCTATTTGACTTCTTGATAGCACATAAGAATCAGATAGAATATGGTCTTATATCTGATATCGTACTTAGTCAGGACACTAAGCAAGCTGAAATAGTAGCTAAACTAAGAGGTATCAGAAGTGAAGCTAGACTTAGAGAAGACGGAGTAGATTTAACTGGGGGAGATATAAGTTATACTGCTTCTGACGGTAATATGTCCGTTACAGATTTCTTAGAGAAAGGAAGGTCTGGTGACGGTGAAGGCGCATTAATTCAGCCCTTTAATGTTACTAATTGGAGAGGCAGAACTGTTACTGAATTAATGGATAAGGAGAAGATTAGTAGAGAAGAAGCACATGCTAGAGTAGACCAAACGTTAGAGATGTGGGATAGAATAGCTGAAACTGGTATTGATATACATTCTATGATTGGAGACTACTTTGCAGGGCATTATGACTTAGAAGCCCTGACTAAGAAATATGGAATGCAATACAACGAAGCTGTTATTAAATCATTGTATGATAATTTAGAAACACTTAAAAGTGAGCTATATAGAGCTCATGGTAAAGGTGCTAAAATAATGTCTCAATTTCTGGTTGATGCCAATACAAATGACGGACTTAAACTAGTAGGTTCTATCGACTTAATAGTTGTAGATGAAGAAGGACAACCTCATTTGTATTTATTTAAAAGTTCTACCAAAATTTCTAACGACTGGGATGCAGCTAAAGCATCTAAATATGATTATCAATTAGGATTTTACAGGCAGATGTTAGCTTCTAAGGGAATCCCAGTAAGAAATATGGAACTTAATATAATTCCAATGAAAATAGAAGGCCTAGATGAAGGTCCTTTAACAGATGTTCAGTTTGAGGCAGTACAAGACAGGAAGAAAGACACATCTTCAGCTGTTAATAGACTAGCTTGGGGAGTAGGAGAATATTACTCAAATATTAGTAACATAATACCTGTAAGGATTACTGATGAGACTGTAGGACATCCTATTAAGGACGGAGTGCTTAACACTTTATCAAAGTTTATTCCCAATCCTAAATTACAGAGCAGAATGGATAGAATAGACGTAGATTCGTTTATTCAAACTCAAGTACATGATTCACCACATCCTTCAGAAGGAAGGTGGTACTTTAGTGATTATTACAATCATAGTAAACCTATCTATATTAAAGATACAGCTGATAAAGCTGTTAATGAAGAACTTAGACAAAAGGTTGAAGAATACTTGAAGAAGAGGGATAGAATCTTTGCAGAGAAGAGACAGGCATTTATATACGATTTGGACAAGGCTTTAAAGGGTTATAAACCTCTAGACCAAATCGTACCACCTTCAGGGTTTAAGACTACAGCTTTTGTAGTAAGTACATTTCAGAAATATGTAAACGACCCTGGTTGGGAAGTGGTTGATATGGAGAATCTTAAACAGATGGGAATTATAGCTATTCATAATGTTATTACTAAGCAAGTGGACTTTGTGGCACTTAGTAAACATGATTTAAATACTATTATACCACTGTCTTTAGGAACTACTATGTTGGGAGACTATGAGAAAGACGCATATGCTATGAATAATCCATGGTTATTAAGGTCTACTAGCGGTAATATAGAGTTGATGAAGATTATGGCAGCTATTAATGAGATGCCAGAAGTCTTCGGAGATGTATTTAGGATTGGGACATTCAAGGTCTTAAACGCAGATACATCTACAGCTACTATAGCCAATATGAAGAGTATAAGAGAAACTTTCAACTTATTAGCAAAGGAAGCTGGAGTAACTAATAGACTTAATCAGGTTACATTTATGGATGAACTTGAGGTTTTAAAAGGAGAGTTCTTAGCACTTATGAGTAGACCGGATGCTACTCCTAGAACCCAGCAAGAATTAAACACTAAAGTACGTAAGGCATTATTTGACATAAATGCAAACGATAAAGCTGCTACAGCCGACAGGTTAGAAGATATAGCCAAAACGTTGTATACTTCATTCCCAACTATCCTTGAGAAAGCATCAGTGGAGGATATAATGAAAGAGAACTCTAATACTGGTATAGAAAGATTCTATAAAGCAGTTCTAGGAGCGATGCTTTATTATAGAGATATTCCATTTACACAGCCGGAGAAGATGGGAAGATATACTCGTAAAGGAGCTCCATTATCAGGAGGTATGGATACTAACCCTGAACTAATTCCAGAGAATAATATTAGACAGGCTGTTAAATTAGTAAGAAAGGCATTTGATGGAGTTACTAGGAAGACTGAAGAATATTACTATCCATTCTTTAATGACTACGTTAAAGCCTTGTGGAAGGATAAGGGATACTCAAACGCAAGAAACTTAGTAATAGGAGACCAGACTAAAATATACGACAATATGTTTAGAAGAAATCCAGACGGGTCTCTAAATGAGCAAATGCTGTTTGCTAATCCTTACGATAATAGTACTCCACTGTCATCTGAAGAAAGAAGATTCCTGAAGAAGATATTATGGGACATCAACAAGTACAGATTTAATCTGGAAGGTAAGTCAGAATCTGACTCAGAAGTGGCGCAATTAAAGAAACAAGACAAATGGTTCTGGGTACCATTGCAACAGACTAATAATAAGATATTGCAAATGGGAATTGCTAAATGGGCTAGCCAAGAGACTAAAGATGTTACTATGAAGTTTAAAGACTTCTGGAATAGGGAAGAGAATGATGCATATTCGGAGGAAGAATATACAGCTAAATCTGACATGATTACTAGATATGAAATGTATAATAGGTTTAACATTTCTGAATCTAGTGAAGATGCCAGACAGGCATTACTAGCACAATACAATTCTGATTTCTGGGAACGTAATTTGGAATCATTAGTAACTAGCTATGTGTTCGCCGCAGAACGTAAAGATGCCTTTGATGATGTGCTCCCGGCAATTAAAGCAATTAAATTATTAGCTCTTAACTATGCTAAAGAGACTGGTGTTGATTTAACAGTGTTTAATGAGACAATGGATAATTACCTTAAAATTGCAGTATTTAACCAATCCATTATTAGTGAGGAAGGTAAACAGTTATACCAAGCTGTGGGCCCCATTAAGAGATTAGCATCTTTCGGATTGTTAGCATTTAATGTTACTGGTGGAGTCAGAGATGTATTTGACGGAATGTGGAAGAACTCTGCAATGGCCTTTAGTAAAATGTATTACACTGGAGAGAAATTTACTTATAAAGAATTACTACAGGCCGGAGCTATTATCATGAAAGACGGGCCAGACTTTTTATCAAGAGTCACTAAGATAGAGGCTCTTAATGCTAGAATGAGACTCGCTGATTTTGATATGAATAAATTGTCACAGAGGTTAGTAAGTAACAAGTCAGGATTGTCTAATCTATCCAGGTATACTTATTGGTTTACTACAGCACCGGATTACTATAATAGAATGACCATGTTTATAGCTCAAAGTCTACATGATGGGACTTGGGATGCTATAGAAATGACTAAGGATGGATTAAAGTATGATTGGAAGAAAGACAAGCGGTTAGCTGCTTATGCTTCTGGCAATAAGAGTAATCCAGACTACAATAAGCAAAGAGGTCTGTATCTATCTATGATGAAATCTTTCAATGAAACTGAAGGTCTGAATCTAAAAGAAGGTGATGCATTACCATTTGCTTATACACAGGACGAAGTACTTGCTATTAAAACTTTATCAGATTTAGTTTATGGTTATTATGACCATGACGGAAGAATGCAGGCCGAGAAGACCTTTATGGGAGCGTTGCTTGGTCAATTTAAAACATTCTTGTCTGCAACCAGGAATGCTTATTTACTAGAACCAAAGAACTATGGACTGGCAGGTAGAGTTCAGGCTAAAAATGATAATGGAGACCTCCTATGGTACAAGGATATAGTAGACGATAATGGAGAAACTAAAACTATAGTAACTACAGAGAATACAGGAGTGCCGGTAGAAACTTGGGCTGACAGATACCTAGAGGGAATCTTTTACACCCTTAAAGATGCCTGGAGGGAATTTAAATCCGGAGGGCTTAAAGGAGTCAGAGACAACATATGGAACGAAGATACTGGTGTCAAGAAATCTAATTTAAAGAGATTAGGACATGACTTAATGCTGTGGTTGTTATTAGGAGCTCTAGGTCAGTATCTAATAAGATTGTGGGCTGAAGCCAGAGAGGAAGATAGAGACCCATTAAATCCTACTATGTCTAGGGCTATGGAAGATACAGTGTTTAGTCTATTCCAGAGAGGATTTACCAATTCATTTGGCGATGTAACTCCTATCAACACTATGTCGAGTTTAGTTAATAATTCAGAACCTGTATCTATTGGGTATCTTAGCACGGTGTTCAATAATACCTATGAATTTGCATTTGGAGATAAGACTCTATCTCAATACTTTATGGGAACTACAGGATTCGGTAGAACTTTCAAGGGAGCTACTACTGAACTAAAGAATATAGCTAAATTAGCAGCTGACACAGTTAAAGAAGATACAGAGTAATAATCAAAAAAAAATGGCCTGTACAGTAGAGCATTACACTCCACCATACAGGCCATTATTGTTTATTGAAGCACCCCTAGGGTCTCCATCATAGTTGCTACTTTGACAATTAACTCACCGAGAGTTCCGTTATTATCAACAACATAATCGTAGTCATTATAATCATCCAAAGCATGTTCTGAAATATGATTATCTAGTAATCCGGTATCTCTGTTTACCTTAATGACAATTCCTTTTCTATCTTTGATAGCCTGGACTTCATTTGGAAACCTAGTATCTGGCATAATCCAACAAGGCTCTACTGTATTCATATGTACGAATACAGTGTTACCGTATTCATCAGTACCATAAGTAGGATAACTCTTAAATTTCCTTTCATAGTCAAACATCATAGATTTAACCCATAGGTTAGGGTCAATAGTTCTTCCCACTTCAGTACCTAGTACTTGTAGGAACTCTCTATGAGTCATAGGCTCCCCTTCACTATTACTAATTGGAATATATGTAAATGATTCTTTGATACTCTCTGTCTCAAAGCTTGACTTATCACAACCCAATATAATGGACGCACACTGTTTCAGCTTCTCTGCCCATGGATGTTTCTCCCATACACTAAGTATAGGAGCAATATCCTCACTTTCACGGACAGCTTCAAAGTGTTTAGCATTCAGAGTTACTTCTCCCCATAGTTTAGAAGATTTAAGCCAACTTATATACCGAATGATAGTACAAACTGTATCCTTACCGCTTTGCTTCTTACCAACTATACCTATAATCATTCTTCTAGAAGGGTTATTTCATCGTCGCTATACTCACAATCTCTTACTTCTAAATCTCCTAGGTCTACTGTGTCGTAAGCCTTTTCCCAAGCTTCGTCTTCACTATCGGCTTCAACTTCTATGTCAAAGCATAGACGACATCTAAGCTGTCTATCGATACTTACATTATACTTCGGCATCAGTAGTAGCTATTACTAACTCACCAGAGTCAATTGCTTTACGAATGTATCTCATTAATGTGATAGGTTTCGGATACTCTGCTAGAAACGTAGTAGTTCCTACATCGTCTCTGTCATTCATGTCTATTGGAAAGACAATAGCTTTATCACCAGCTATTATTTGGTAATAAAGCACACCAGCTATAGCATGTGATATCTTAGCTGGATAAGGTAAGGTTACAATTTCTTTTAATGTCATATTATACTACACAAGATTTTACTAAATCAGCAATCTGTTTACCTTTTGAGCTTCAGTTGCCTGTTGTGCAGCCTTAATGCCCTCCAGGAACTCACCCCAATCTTTACTGTTGTCCATAAAAACTAGGGTTTAGATATTTCATAGTGTGCCTACGTAATATATTCTCTGCTGTACCAGAATCCCATTTAGATTTGCTTCTTATAAAGGCAATATCCTCACTTGAAACATTGGTCATAGCAGAATCACGGTCTCTATCTGTCTCAAATCCACCTACATAATGTACAATAGGACAATCATCTATGGTATATGGGTCATCATCCTCGCATAAGTCTGCATTGAGCTCATCTACCATGTCAACATGATAAAAACCGTCTTGTCCAGCTACGCCTACTCTAAACCTAGGTTCAGAGAACATATGATAAATGCACAAAATACATGGAGGACACTCTGTATCATCTGTATTCTCCTTAATGTAATTTGCTATGAAATTAGCTGCCATTTCATCACAACCCCTACAATCTCCGACTACAAATTCACAGTCATCGTAATTATCGTTGCATGTATCTATTACATCAACAATTGCTGGAACGTAGAACTTCTCAAATTCTTCAGGAGTTATGTCTCTGTGTCCACTAATGAAGTATGTCATTCAGCAAATAAATCGTCTAAACCTTCTACTTCTTCATAATCTACATAAGTATGAAAGATGCCTTCAATGAGATGTCTATGATTAAACGCCCACTGATAGTTATCAAGGTCGGACATTTTAACCCACATGATAGCTTTTACTTCATTCTCTTCTCCACCTAGCTGTCCTTTGATAGCATTAGTAGAAATTCCAATATGACTCTCGTCTACTACAGCCATGAACCTCATAGTGACATTCTGTCTGTTAGAGTCTTTCGGGTCATCGTTAACGCTACACATATAAAGAGCACTAGGTTCAATCTTAACTCCAGTTTCCTCGTAGATTTCCCTAGAGCAAGCTTCTGCTAATGTCTCATCAAAGTCCAAATAGCCACAAGGACAGTTCCAATATCCTTGAAAGTCTGGTGCTCCTTCACCTCTTTGATTAGCAAGAACACACCATTCATTGTTAATCCTACAGAATATAAATCCTGCAACGGCTATACTACGGTGAACCCAGACTGTCTCCCCAGCATGTTCACCTGTTTCAATTGTAATAGGATAATTCTTCATTAGTAAAATTCTTCAGTTAATCCAGCTTTTATACATATAATCTATATTGGTCAATGAATGCTTCTACAGTATCTCTTACAAATGGCTGGATGTATATTCCAAGCTTTACTCTATTGCGAATGCAAGTAGAGCATATTGTTATTTGCGGAACGTATACAACATGTACATTCTCCGGAAGGTCTTGTGGGGTCTCCTCTCCACTTACCACCATGAGGAATTTATAGTCACACAATATTACAGACCCTTTATGCCATTCAGGAATATCCTTATAGGTTTCTGGAGTAGTAATAATTACTAATTCATCCTCTGGCATTCTAGACTTTAATTCCTCTAATACAACGTATGTAGGTATACCTCTGGGATAAGCAGGACCTGCTAAGTCTTTCTCTACATCACTTACATGCACAAAAGGTAAAGTGTCGAATTGCATACAACTCATAGCATACCTATATGAAAATTTAGAGCTACTCTCCTTCCATAAGTTTTGATATGCAGGAATTACTAATACTCTACCCACCTGGCTAGAGTTAATGGCTCCCATTACCACATTTACATGCCCGATATGGGGAGGGTCAAATGAGCCAAAGAATAATCCTACTCGCATTGCATTGCCTCCTTAACTGCTGCTTTAACTATACTATCAAGTTCATGCTTACACTTCTTACAGTCTCCTGCATGTGCAAACCAATGATTTTGCCAGTAATATGTATGACCATTCAAAATAAGAACTTTGATATGACCATTACGACAAGTTCCAACCTTATCATAATTGTCAGTCACATTACTACTGGGAGTACAACTAGAAAGGAGCCAAAGCAAAGCTAAGGCTCCATAATACAATTTCATTTTCATCTAAATCCAATTTTAGGTCTATCACTTTCAATTTGTTCACCACCATTGTCTGTGCCTAAGTTATAGACATCACACAATGCCATGTCTTCAGTTACAGGTTCAGTCTTACCAAGTTTAACAGCTAAGGCAGTAGCTTTATCTTTGGTAAGTTTACCAAATTCATATTTAACTTTCAATCTTCCTTTACGTAATAATGCTTTATCAATACTACTAATATCAGCATTAAAGGTACATATGAACTTAAGGTTTAAAGAGTCTCCAAGTATACCGTCTGACAGGTTTAGTAAAGAGGATATTCTGTGATTTCCTTTAGTGTCCCTACTTACTAATAAGTCCTCACAGTCTTCTACTACAAACACTGAATCTCTCTTATTAGTAAGAAGTTCAATAAATGAAGCATCTCCAATGTATTGAAACGTAGAAGCATCTAAGAACACAAACTTCTTACCTGGATTGTCGGCTATTAGCTTTCTAATATAACTAGTCTTACCGCAACCAGGAACTCCGTGTAATATGGCAATTCCACTCTCCTTGGAATTTATCATATCGGTTATTTGTTGATGTGGTAAGTCATCATTATAATTAGATTGTATATCACAATCTTGCTCTTTTACCTTCATGAGTGTAGTTCTGAATCCTTGATTACTGTAGGTTACGTATTCCATAGTAGCTTTAGCCTCTTTATATACCAAGCAATCTACTATTTCTTTTGGAATATCATCAGTATTCAACATTAGAATTTCTAGGTCCTGAAAGTCTATAATATACTCATCAGTGAATAAGAAGTAATCATCTCCCCACCTTATATGAACTGCATCTGGAAACAACTTTAAAAGGTTGTGCTGAGTTGCCCAATAGTCTATAGGTTTGCCCTTGGAAATAGATTCAATCTTTCCTTTAGATTCTGCATCTGACCATTCTCGTCCTTCTGGTAAGTCTACTGCATAATAATCTGACCTAAAAGTCGCCCTATGTGGAGCTCTTCCATGTATCTTCATAAATACAGCGGCTAATGCAGAACCTAACCCGTAAGTTGGGGCTATGACTACATCATAACACTCTTTAATAGCTGTGTGAACTCTTCTCTCTAAATCATTCATATAATTCCCTAGATATATAAATTGGAGCTTTCTTACGTTTAAATTCGGAAGCTAAATGTCGGCTCCAAACCTTATTGACTACATCTTCTCCATGCCTAACACATAATTGTGACCAGCAATCAGATTCTGCCATTTCATCATGTGGGTGCATGATTTGTCCAGCTGAATCATAGCTTTTTCTAAAGTTCTCGAATGGGATAAACCTACTGAATATATCATCCACAGTATCATAGTCTTTAGCTCCAATTTGCTCTAGGTCACTATTACTAATGCCAAGACCGTCCGTAGGAATTAACTTGCAAGAACTATATACAGCATATGACATTGCTCTATATTTATCACAAGTTTCTTTATAATCATTGTGAAGAGCTTCTAAAGCTTTACTTCTGTAACGGTCTTGCAAATAGTTTGCCAGTCCGTAAACTTCAGTCTTCCACAGGTCTTGAATCGGGTCAAAGTCACCAACATCACCATGAATAGTCCAGAATCCAAGCTGATATTCAGTTTGATTATCTGTACTTATTACTAATCCTTTATGGCGACTAGCTATATCATATAGATACATCATTCTGCACCTAGCTTGAAGATTACCATTAGCAATAGGAGTTCTACTAGGCATTTCTTCTAGTTCATCGAGATAGTAAGAATTAGCCATATTGACATCACCTGCATCAGCACAGGCATCAAACAAAGCTGCACGATAGGAACGTTCAAGTCTGTAAACACTAAATTCATTACAGAAGGCTTCTCCTACATGTACAGAAGTAGCGAACTCATCACTTTTATTCTTAATAGGAAGACTTCTACCTATAAGAGGAATATCGGTCTTCTTACTAACCTCATGGCAGATAGCAGCGACAACAGTGGAGTCTATTCCCCCACTGATGCCTAATACCATTACCTTAAGGTTGTTAGAAGTAACGTATTCAGCTGTTTTATCAACTAATACATTAAATACATGTTCATAATTTAGTTCACTCATAATCCTAATTCAGATAAACAAGATTTTACTTCTCTCATTTCACCAGTATGTTTGCCTTTATCATCCGACAGCTTAACACAACCGTAAACAGGTTGATTAACATTCATTTGACAGCTAATAAGCTTCATCACTATGTTAGCTGGCTTAAATCCAGTATCATTAGTAAGATTAGTGCCTATTCCAAACGAACACCTGATTCTACTTCCACAATACTCCATAATGTCCTGGCATTTGTCAAAGTCCAAAGCATTACTGAACACTATAGTCTTAGTAGTGGGGTCTACTCCAAGTTCTTTATAACGAGCAATCATACTGTTTATGAATTTGAACTCATCGCCAGAGTCACACTTTTCAGTTGGCATCCTTTTAAACATTCAAATATAGAGGTTTGTAAGAAACTACATAATCTTCATTTACTAACGATACGTTAGAGAACTTCATGCCATTAAATTCCTGTATTCCATGACATCCACTGTGAATGTGTCCGCAGAAACAATGTTTAGGTTGTTTACGCATGATTTCATCGGCTAACCATGTATTACCCGCATCTTTTCCTGCCCACGCTCCTTTATGTATCTCACCTAGCCCAAGTAGTCTAGGAGCATCGTGAGATATAAGAATATCACAATCACTAGGCATATGAGCATACTTAGCTTCCAGGCGTTCAGGCTCTCTCATGAACGCCCAATTACCAAATTGCTTACAGTAGGGAGTTCCGAAGATTTTAAACTTCTTGAATACTCCTGGCTCGATTTCATGCTCGTATTCCCAAGACTTATTATGTAAATACACCAATTTGCCGTCAGTAGGCTTATGAAACATGTTGTACATATCTGGTTCCAAACCTCCATTTCTTTCAAACCAGAAGTCATGATTACCAGCTATGAATACTACATGTTTACATGGTAACCCATTAGCCCATGGAATAAACGTATTTTGAAGCCATAGCCTAGATTTAGGCATGTTTAGCTGTATATTTAACGGCATGATATCTCCACAGATGAGAAATATATCACATTCTTCAACTGCGGGAAGTACTCCATGTAAATCAGACGTAGCTCCTATTCGCATTTCTCGGCTGTATATTTAATCCGTATTTCAGTCATCTCACCATTAGCAATATCTGGAAGTGATTCAACAAAACCTACACCATAGGTAGCTCTTAAATCGAACTCTCCTATCCAAGTAGAGTCATCTGTCTCTTCATCAGAAGTATTCCATTCATCATCATATTTAACTGGAGCCACTGACCCTTCGTAAAGCCACTTATTGCCGTTGTTGTCTATACAATACCAATAACGCATAGTTACTTAATTCCAAATTCAAACTGAAGATTCATCTCAATCCGTTCACCTTTATTTAACTCAGGGAACTTAACGGTTCCTAGAAGTTTATCGAAGTCAAAATTGAAGTCTTCTTCCGACCAAAACAGACCTTCTTTTCTTGGGTCTACCCACTCACCATCATCGTCCATAATTGGTGGTTCTTCTCCAACAAACAGAAATACTTCCTCGTTAGCAGCTCCTTCTAAGTCTCTACAACACCAAAATCGTTTCATTCTTTATACCAAGTTGTGTTTAACTGTTCATCAATCTCAAATTGTAGTGGGCCTTTATCAAACGTAGTAGCTGGAATAACACAGTCTTTAAATACATCATCTGTAGCAGAAGTCCACAGATAGTAGTTATTCATTCCTTGCCAACCGCTGCCAGCTCTCTCCGGCATGTCACCATCAGTTACATGAAGGTCTCCACTTCTATTGGCAACGACCCACCACTTACCTACAGGATTAGTTATTTCCTTTCTCATCTCTAGTAAATTCAGATACGTCTTTTAAATAATCTAACAACTCCTCTTCAGTTTCAGCCAGTTCTAAAATATCAGGCCACCCTAAGACTACACTGGGCGCATATACACGATACCAATCCCCGTCTATTCCTATCCAAGTGGTCAGGTCGGATGTACACATGTAAGGCTCACCTTTAGCATCCAGCTGTCTTCTTATCCCAGGATTTGGACAAGAAGGCCCCATATCTAACTCTAAAGTGTGCCCGTGAATTGTAATTACTTTAGACATATTTCAAATTTTATAGGTTCATCCTCATACGTCATATCTTCCGGAATTGGAAAGCTAAATAGATTTGCAGGATGTAAATCATTAATACAATCATACATATCATATTTAGGGTCTACATTCCAGCTTTCTCCGTCAAAGATAGGCGGGTTGTCGTAATACCAACCCTGCCCATCTTTGTCTACAGCGTAGTAATAGGTCTTAGTCATTACTAAGTGTTATTATACCTTCATTCCTTCAAGTCTCCCATTACGTTACGGTTGAGCCTATCATCAATTCTTTCCTTACAGGCGTCAAGATATGCTTCAAGAGCGGCTACTTGCTTAGCATTTTGCTCACAAGGAAACTTCTCATTCAGCTTCTTCACTCTGTCAAGCAAGATAAGGGCAAGTTGTTCTGATTGCCACCCTGGAGTTACTGTACCGTCTTCGTGCTTGTGAACAAACTGAATTGTGTCAGTAGCATCCACATACTTGGTTTTGCCATTAACAAAGCCAGCACACATTTGGGCACGGTAACGATGAGCTCCATTGAATCCATCATCGGGAATTACTTCAATAGTTTCCTTATTACTAGGATACACCTTTAAGTCCTTAACTAGAACATACTTCTTTCTGCTACTAATAATTTTAGCCATAATGCTTATTCTTTATAAATGTCCAACAATTCACTAAATTCGTTAATAGTCTCACACAAATGCTCTATGCAATTTATGAGAGCTCCTTTCTCCAGTCCCTCTAGCCATTTAAGCCTAGTCTCTGGAGTGCAATCTTCGAGACAAGTAGGAGTAGGCTTCTCCTCTCCTTCTAACTTATCGAAGATGAATATCCCACTAAGATTCCTGCGCTTCATTCACTTGCTTATTAATTATACATTTAACTTGAGCATAAGATACAGGAGTGTAATTATTATTATCAACTCCTACATCATACTGGGTTGGAAGTAAATAAGGCAGTCTAGCTGCATCAGCTCCAGCACTATTTGGGCCTGAATGTACATGTCCAAACAGCTGCCATACGGCATCCTCTGGTTTACGATATATTCCACCATAACACAGAAACGGATAGTGATTTAAGTATATACTACGAGTCTCTATCGAAATCTGCATTTGGGGGACCACTATCTCAAACTTACCCATGTAACCTTGTCTTATGTTCTTCCTGTCATGGTTTCCCAGTATGAGGTAAATCTTGCCTTTTAGACGAGACAAGACATTACTCCATACTGCACTACCACCTAGAGCAAAATCTCCCAAATGGAAGACTGTATCATCGTCAGAGACCACACTATTCCAGTTCTCAACTAACATATCATTCATATGGTTTACATCCTTAAATGGACGATTGCACAGATTGATAATGTTAGCATGACCAAAATGTGTATCTGACGTAAAGAACGTATGCTCTGGGTCAAATTTAAACTTATCTGTCATATTAAAATCCTCTTAATTTACATTCATTGTCAATCCTAGTCCAAGGCAGACCTCTACTAAAATTAGCAGCTGCCGTAGGAGAATATCTATCATACAATACTTGATGAATACCTAATCGTTTAATTCTCTTCCCTAACCTTGTACCCACTTTGTTCTCTTCGGCAACCATACCTAAATATATTATAGTAAAGACTATAGCAAATTTGTTTGAATATTCGCCATAGTCTTTCGACAGAGTTTCTATATGGTCTAGAACTGACCGGTCTAATGATTTGGAAGTTTTGTCGTAAATACTAATAAAATCAGCATATACTTTGTCAACTCCATATCTTTTGCCGAAACCTCGTACTACGGTAAAATATGCAACATCTTTAGGAGCATGTCTGTTACATGTTCCGGCGATGTAAATGCACCAATCATCAAATCGACCTCTATCTATCTCTACTACTGTTCCGTCGCTAAAGTTTTTAACGACCACAACAATGTTTATATTTCTTGCCACTGCCGCATGGGCAAGGGGTATTACGACCTATTTTAGGATAAGGTCTAACATATGGTTCTCTTCTTAGGAAGTTAGCAAGATGTTTCCTTAGCAATGCTTCTTCCTCTTTCGACAATTCCTTGTCCATGTCTAGTGCGTCTTTGGCGTCCTGCATTCTGAATGTGATTAGATACTTTAAGAATAATACAAATCTGATAACTAAGTGCATCTTGTAGTCTAGGAGTTTTGCCTCTTCCTTATGAAGTTCTCGCTTATATCTCCTAGTATCTGTTCGATACTTGTAGATTCCCTTCTGCATCAACATCTATATAATTATCCAATAGTAATCTATCTCGTAATTCAATTGCAAGTTCTCTTGCCTGCGGATGAGCATCATTTGCACATCTCAATTTCAAGAACTCTATCCATTGTTCAACAGTGCCAGTCATTATTAATTCTGTCTTTAATGCTAAAGGTAGTACATTTCTAGCTTGTTGAGCAGGCTCGCCCTCTGTCAACAATCCGAAATATGTACTTTCTGCCTCACACATAGCTTGTATCCATGCAGCTTCAGTTCGAGACAATCCTTCAGATATAGTTAAATCATAAGTATGACATAGTTCTATATTATATGAATTACCCTCGAACATATTCTTATACCAGCACGGTATTATACAATTTAATTCCTTACCAAACTTAGCCTTAGAGTAATTGCAATACCTAGTACTTTCTTGAGCGAAGCTAAATAGTCTGTGTCTACAGAACTCTCTAGCAACTCCCATATCACATATAAACCTTACAGTGACACGTTTAACGTGATATTCTGTAGGTTCACACAAGTATTGCAAGTCCTCAAGCCAACCATTCTGGAGTAGTACTCTATAGTTAGTAGTTATAGCTACAAATCCATCAGGAATTCTTGGAACAGGCTGTGCTTGTACAGCTTCTGAGTACTGGTTCTCATTATACTTACTCCAAAGTCTGTAAGCAACAGTGTTAGAATCATCGTTAGCTTTAAAGTCATATCTGAGATATACAGTACCATGCTCTAGCATAGCAGTATGTCCTCTAGCTATAATGACATTATTAATAAACTTCTTAGCACTGTCTTCTGTTATCTTGTCTTCAGACTTATAACAAGTCCTTGCACACAGTTCCATGTGTTTGAATAGACCTTCAACACCTGGTTCCTGGTTAATAAGTTCTACTTTCGGTTTGATTAGGCGCATTAAGCTTTAATTCTACTTCTTTAGATTTGCAATGAACATAATCTCTTAGTAGATGATAAGTTTTGGTACTTATCTCCATCTTCCAATCGTTAACAAACCTTACAAATTCATCATTGAAGTAAGCAACTGCGTCTAAATTAATTGCAAACCCGTCATCAGCTTCAACGAAATAAGCCATTAATAGAATTTTACTTCTTTAGAACTATATTCATCTTGTTCGGAGACAAAGTCATTATCATTGACTATCTCCTCCTGACAAGTATCTTTCTCTCTATCCCATATACATACCAGGTCGAGCATACTGTCAAGATGTTTTAAACTGTGGGGTGCTCTGTGATTTTGGTCAAAGTTATCATATACTCTCTTAAATACCTTCATTATATCCCATTCCCGATAACGTTCATCGTCAGTATTCATGAGCATATTAAAAGTATATGACGTACCTTGCATATAGCCACCCTGGCTCAAGAATACAATGTCTTTATTTTCAGAAGCATTAGGTGGTAAACAATCAGTGATTACTAGATATAGTTGTTGATTTCTCATCTGAACAACCATTGTATTCTCTAAATCATTCAGAGTCATCGTCCCAGTTCGTATAAGGGTTAGACGCGAGGTTACAGTTATAATACTTAGTATCTTCTGTAACCTCTTCTCCTACAAAATCAGGCAGAGGAGGGTTGAGAGTTGCCTGTGATAACTCACACTCGGCAATTACTAACCCTTCATTCTCTCCTAAGAACTCATCAATTTCCCATTTGTTACCCATGTGATATACTATGTAGCGTACCTTACGGATAATATTAGGACAGAACTTTAGAAGCTCCTGTGCTTCATACAATGGGATTTCTTGTTGCCATTCAAAACGACTAAGGGTTCCCTTAGCTTTAATAAATAGCCAACCATGATTGTCCCTAATAGCTATCCTAGTTTCAGAGAGAGGATTGTCTCCAAGATAACCCTGGACTATCAATCCTGCTCTTTGAGCCTGCATCTTATAGCTATTGTTTTTCACTAAATACTTTCTTTCAACTTCAATCATATTAATGTACCCAATGGTCTTCAATTGATATATCAGCACCTAAATGAGCACGTACACAAAATGGTTCACCTCCACTTTCCATACATTTAACTAGTATATTACCTACTTCTTCAGCAATATCATCCGGTGCTTCAACATTATGTTCATCATGTACGGGAACACAATATTTAACTATAAATAGCAGATTGTTCTTCCTTAGCCAATTGAAGAACTTAATTGCAGACAATTTGAAACACATAGAACCAGCATGTTGTCATTCTGTTATCTTAGAGGCTCTTTATCCTCTAATTCTGTACCTGTTCGGTGCAGTTCGGACTATATCTTAATATGTTTTTACAAAACGTGTATAACTCCTCAAGAGACGCAGAGTTCTTCATAGCGTTAGCTTTCATACTGATGATTTGAATATTTCCCTTAACGTATCCTTTAGAATTGTCAATTCTATCAATAGATGGAGAGTAATCATAGCATTCTTTAGTTCCAAAATGGAATGGAACTTCCAACAGCGGACATTTCTCTGGAATTACTATATCAGACAGTTCCAAGTTAAATTCTAACCCCTTTCTGGCAGCACGATTTTTGGCACTGGTTAACATAGCTTGTTCTATGTTACGTTCTCTGGACGCCTTCTTCTGCTGCTGAATTTCTTCTCTATATTCTGGACATAGTTTAATTCTAAGCTTCCTGAAATAGTTCTTATCTTGTCCACCATTAATTAATGTATGCTCTTTATAGCAATCACTACACATCCAATATCTACCAGTTTTACTTTTAGCATAAGTATCAAACTTATCTACTGGTAACTCTTGTTTACATACAGGACAGATTAGTGTACCTTCAGTAACTATAGGTGTTACTTTAACTCCGTCTCTTAGTCTTCTTAACTCCTTCCTACAAGTCTTACATGTATTATCATGTCCATCTTTCATAGACGGGACTTTATAGAAGTTGTCTATAGATTGTTCTTTATTACAACGTTTGCAAATTTTAGTACTACACATAATACAATTTTTAATTATTAATTACCCTGCAAAGATAATTAATATTATGTGTAATACATAACATATTCTCCCTGTTCGTGGAACTTTACCTTCCTTACCATCTAAAGTAAGGAATCCGTGTTCTAGTCTCTACACACTTCTAAACATTACTGTTTAGGTTGGCTCGGTATTCCCATACAGTTAATCATCACGACTTGTGCTCCAGGGTTCACCGAATTAAGGGAGTTTTACTCCGACACAACTTGTGAGTTCATCGGATAGTTAATGGATTGCTTCATAGAATCAGATAACCTTCTTCTCAAATGCTGTGAGCTTGTTTTATAATAATTGTCCCCATTACGCCCTAGCATATACTTAGCTTCTGGAGACCCAAGTTCACTGTCGATTTTACACAAGTTGTCCCAGTCATATATAAACGCCTTATGCTTGGTAATAGGATTAAGAAGGATATATCCCTTATCAAGGACATCTTCTCTCCTAAACTCCTGATATCTCTTTAGTCCAGAGAAACCAGACATATAGTTATTATATACTTCTTGAGCTCTTGCCTTAGTAAGACCGTAATTCTTCATTAAAGTGTTCCAATCTCCACCATAATTAAAACAAAATTCATACCCTTTAGCAGCATCTCTAAGAGGTTTGTATTTAGCTTTAACTTCAGATAGTGGAGTATCATCGGGGATGTCTGTAAATACTATTCTGGCAGTTAGACTGTGTAAGTCACCACTACCATAGATAAGCTCTTCCAACATCGCCTTATCATTGGCAATAGATGCCATTAAGAAAGACTCCTGTCCTTTATAATCACAACTAATCCATTTATACCCAGTATCAGAAATGAAACACGACCTAGTAAATGGGTCATGCGGCAAATTCATTAAAGACGGGTTAGTAGCGGATAACCGCCCAGTATCAGCTCCTAATTGAAAATAGTCTGGATGAATCCTACCACTTACTGGATTAATTTTATCTATGAACTTCTGTCCAAAGGTATCAACTAGAATTTTAGCCTTCTTATATTCTACATAAAGAGGAACTATACTACACTTATGTGCTTGTGGCTTTATCAACTTAATATCAGCAGATTTCTTCTTCTGCTTAGTTTTAGCATCAATGGTAGTACAATTAATACCTAAATGTTCAAATAAAGGCACTACTTGCTGACTACTAGACCAGTTAATGTTACACTTAGCTGAAGCATCAAATCCACTGAACAAATCGCCTTGTAGATTCTTGGTAACATATGGGAAAGGTTTGTCATATTCATAATGAATTAGCCCAGTTTGTGGATTACAAACCCTCTTTATTTGTCCCATATGAGGGCCTACTTTGTCAAATAGTTGATTCTCATGCATAATGTCCACTTCCTCTGTGAAGGCTTTAATATAGCCTTCAGAAGATTTATGTTCATTATAATAATTTTCAACCCACTCGTTAAGCTTAGCTTCTGCTTTATTAACTTCCTCTTTATCTCGAATCATCTTCTGCTTCCATTTTACTGGGTCAAGTTTAGCTCCACAATATTCCATATAGGCAATTACTGGAGTAAACTTCATTTCAAATTCAGCAGCTTTAGTTAATTCCTTCTTCTCTAGTTCTGCATCTTGCTTCTCCTTAATCTTAGTAAGATACATAACATCACCGGCAGCATATTGTACCACTGGTATAGTTAATCCTTGAGTGATAATCTGCCCTCGAACAGTTTTATCAATATCTATACCAAGATAGTTATCAGCTGCTGCTTTTAAAGAAAGACTATGAAACTGGGGAGGATAGCCAAGATAGAGTAACTTTTCAGCAATCATTCCATCCCATACATTATAAGGAACTATTCTATGATGATATAGAAACCTTAAATCAAATGCAATATTCCAACCTAAGAAAGTCTTAGTAGGGTCTTCAAGGACACATTTAAGCTTCTCAATTGGAATAGTTACATTGTCAACAACTATTTGGTCTTCCCCTAAACCATACTGAGTACACAGTAATGGTTTTGTATAGGGGTCTAAACCAGCAGTTTCTGAATCATATTCTACCCAACTATGTGGCATAATCATGTCTATAGCATCAGATAGAGATAATTCCTTATAAGCGTCAGTTTCAAATAGTGACCTTTGATTACTGACTAGATATATCATGAAACCTCAATATCAACAGTACTAATATCAACATCTCCTAAGCTACTAAGTGCGGCTTGTATTCTGCTCTTAATAGCTTCTATGGCTTCATCTATATCCAAATGTCCGTAATATTCATACCATGCTAATCCCTTAGCATTTATGTCAACTTTGAAGACTTTCTCTTCTACATTATAAGGAGCAAATGGGTCACGTTCTGCTCCAGCTGGTAAATTACTCATTAATTAATAGCTGTTAGAATTAATAATAAGTAATCTGTCCACAGACCTCGTCACCGAGTCTTAATCAGCTGTATCGAAATACAGCAACGTTGGGTTATCTTTCTGTATATCTATAGAATCCAGATTCCTAATAGCTAGCTGTTGGGCAAACTGATTAGTATCGAACCCTATCGTTATAAGATGATAACCATGTGCAGTTGGAATTACATGTTTAACTTTGATGTCTTGTGCACCTCTACAACTATTAACAATTTCTATGATTGTGTTAAGATAGTTCTCGTCCTTACTATCAACATCCACAACCCATAGTGGCTTGTAGCCTCTAGCTCTAGTATGCCCACAAGATGAATCCCAAATGCGATATCCTTGATAGCAGTTGCCTTCTTGGATTAGTTTGGCATACTCTTGTATAGCAGTACATGCCACTTCTTCAGCATTACGTCTATTCAAGGTAATGTATGCTCTTGCATGATTACTCTGGCACAATTCAGTAATTTTAGCTCTTTTGCGCTCTAGCTGTTCCCTACTGAATATATAGTAAGTTTTAACAGTCCTATATCCGTTATTACCAGTATCAGTAACACAGCCGTCTTTCTTGCGTTGTATAATTTGCAAGAAATAGAACTCATCTGAATTATTAAATTCCAGAATGTCTAGTATTTGGTCAAAATTATCTATTACCATTCTTCTCGTCTTTAATTTCGTAATACCTGTCTATGGTAATGAAGAACAGAGCTAAACAGAAACATTCTGTCATTAAAACAGGACATGTAAACAGAGCTACAAGCCCAACTATCATTCCTATTAACATCCAAGGTGCTGCCATAGCAAGCAAATTGCGTATAGTAGAATCATCGAAATTACTTCTTAGCCATTTGTTCATATCGCTTATCCCTTTCTTCAATTACTGATAATGGTGATACTCCAGGTTCTAAGGTTTCAATAAGTACAAATCCATTCTCTGGTGTAATCATTGATTCCTTCTCACTTACACTGCCCTTATACTTCTCACCATAATCCCCCTCTACCTTCTTAGTAGCGGGATTGATATCTCCCCAATCTGAATGTCCTCCAATTGGTTCAACATAGTATTTCCTACCAGTCACTAATGATTGATATATAAATCTACCAGTGTCATCAGTGTTCTTTAGAAATCGTTTCTCTAAATCAGTCATTTGGAACTACATCTAAATCTGTCAAATAAAATGCATTGTCGTTTAAATCTCTTTGTACGAAGTATCCGTTAACTTCGACAGTTTCTCCTTTAAGAGTATGTATAGTTATTTCTCTGTCTCGGTCATACTTTTGGAGAATTTCAATCAGTTGTCCTACAAGTATTGCCATTAGAACTTACCCTCATTCGGTTGTAGACAAATCAAGCCTTCATTTCTCCACATCTCCACACACTTACAATTGTCTTCAAGTACGAAAGGTATATAGAACTTGCCTTTGATATTGTCCTCATACAGTTTCTTCTTACATATAGGACCAGCAGTAAAGCTCTTAACAGGACGCATGAGAAGTATGTCAGGATGCAACCAATTGTTCTCTAACCACTGTTCCGTAGCTTTACGAACTTCAGGAGTATCCTCTCTACCAGTTAGAATTATTAACTTAGCAGGATAATTATCACAGAAGTTTCTAATAAGCTCAATGACAGGAGTAATAGGCTCATCAGTAAGCATACCTTCAGCTGCACCTTCTCCGTAGAAGGGACGGCCACTAGTATTCAAACATACAGTTGCATCCATATCTACAATGATTGCTGCTGGTAGGTTAGTATCTTGAACTAATGACTTAGCTTTGGCTGCCATAATTTCTTCATGGATTATGAAGTCCTTATAACGCCTCCAAGTTTGCCTAATAACCTTCTCTCCAATAGGATTAGGTCTCATAGCATCACGGCGAATACATTCTTCAACAGGAGTCCAAAAGTCCTTATACTCTATATCAACATGTATTCCCTTGTCCTTCTCTATATTGGCACATAGAGTTCTAATCCATTCATCCTCTTTGGGATTCAGATTCATATTATCAACTACTACATCGTAACCTTTAATCAAAGCAAACGTTATCATATTAGCTTTAGCTTCAGTAACTAGCTTCTCCCTATTAGGAACCCAGTAATCACCTAACATGTTACGAATATCATCATTGTTAAATCTTACTCTGTGCTCTGGGTCTTCGTGACACCATTGTTTAGCCCAAGTAGATTTTCCCGAACCCTGTCACTGAAGCCCTCTGCATATAATTAGCTTTCGCTGGCAGAGGGCTTCTTTATCATTAATTTGCTCCA
>NZ_CFQVBI010000004.1:0-4432 GCF_986095205.1 Megamonas sp.
ATTTTATAAAAGAGTTAAAATCTTATATAAAATATTATAATACAAAACGGATAAAGATAAAACTAAAAGGACTTAGTCCCGTAGAGTCCCATAGAATACAGAACTAAGTCTCAATTAGTAGCTTAATTAATATGTCCAATATTTTGGGTGCATATCATTTAAGTAGTAAGTCTTTTTATTTTTATAAATCGAGATTTCTAACTAGATTTGCATGTTCTTCAATAAAACGACGACGAGGTTCTACTTTATCACCCATCAAGATAGTAAAAATAGAATCTGCTTCTTCTGCTTCACGAAGATGTACTTGCAATACTGTACGTTTTTCAGGGTCCATAGTTGTTTCCCACAACTGTTCTGGGTTCATTTCCCCTAAACCTTTATAACGCTGTACTGTGATACCATCTCTACCGATTTCATCTAATTTTTGCGCTAATTCTTCATCGCTATAAGTATACCAATGGCTACGACCTTTTCTTATCTGATAAAGTGGTGGTTGCGCAATATATACATGACCATTTTCAATTAATGGTCTCATATAACGATAGAAGAAAGTCAATAACAATGTACGAATATGAGCACCATCGACATCGGCATCTGTCATGATGATAATTTTTCCATAACGACGTTTTGTAATATCAAATTCAGAACCAATACCACTGCCAAATGCAGTAATCATAGTGCGAATTTCTTCATTGTTAAGGATTTTATCCAAACGTGCTTTTTCTACATTTAAAATTTTCCCACGAAGTGGCAATATAGCTTGGAAACGACGGTCACGACCTTGTTTTGCACTACCGCCCGCACTATCACCTTCGACAAGATAAATTTCTGCTTGTTCTGGGTCTTTTACAGAGCAATCAGCTAATTTACCAGGAAGAGAGCTAACTTCTAAGGCATTTTTACGTCTAGTTAATTCACGAGCTTTACGCGCAGCTTCTCTAGCACGAGATGCCATGATGGATTTTTCAATGATTTTTTTAGAAATAACAGGATTTTCTTCAAAGTATTCAGATAAGCCTTCGCTAACAATAGAATCTACAATTCCACGAACTTCAGAATTACCTAATTTTGTTTTTGTCTGTCCTTCAAACTGTGGTTCACGAAGTTTAATGCTGATTACACAAGTTAAACCTTCGCGAATATCTTCACCCACTAAGTTATCTTCGTTATTTTTGATAATACCTTGTCTGCGTGCAAAATCATTAGCAGCACGAGTCAAAGCACTTTTAAAACCAGCTAAATGAGTACCGCCTTCTTCAGTATTGATATTGTTAACAAAGCTATAAATATTTTCACTATAGCTTGTATTATACTGAAGTGCGATTTCTACAACAGTAGTATCTTTTGTGCCATTGAAATATACAGGCTCTGGATTGATTACTTCTTTATTGCGATTTAAATGTTCTACAAAGGAACTAATACCGCCTTCAAAATAGAAAGTTTCTTGACGAACTTCTTCAGGACGTTCATCAGTCAAAATAATAGTAATACCTCTATTTAAGAAGGATAATTCGCGCAAACGATGTCTTAAAGTATCATAATCATAAACAGTTTCATCAAAAATTTCTGCATCTGGTACAAAATGTACGTATGTTCCCGTTTCAGCCGTTTCGCCAATGACATGCAGCGGTTCTTTCGTCACGCCTTTTTCAAACGAAATCTCATACACTTTACCGTCACGTTTAACTTTTACGTCCATGCTGGTGCTGAGCGCATTTACAACAGATACACCCACACCATGTAAACCACCGGATACTTTATATCCAGAACCACCAAATTTACCACCAGCATGAAGTACAGTAAGAACTACTTCTACAGCTGGTTTTCCACTTTCGTGCATATCTACAGGAATACCACGACCGTTATCTGTTACTGTAATGCTATTATCTTTATGAATTGTTACTTCTATATGAGTACAATATCCTGCTAAAGCTTCATCAATACTGTTATCTACAACTTCATATACTAAATGATGCAGACCGCGAGCCGACGTACTGCCGATGTACATGCCCGGACGTTTGCGCACAGCTTCCAGTCCTTCCAAAATCTGAATTTGATTAGCACCGTAATCGCCTTCTACAGCAGTAACCTGAGCGCTTTCTTCATCTAAATGAATTTTTACCGTTTCTTCCGTATTTGTATCTATTTCATTTTGCATTTTTTCATTAAAATCAGCCATTTTCGTCCTCCTTTTCATTATTATATTTTATCATTTATACATGTAGTAAGCAAATATCTCGTCTTGATATTCCTGCCTTCGCAATGTTTTTATCAAATTAAAAACTCCTTGCAGAACAAAAAACAGTCGTTACGGATAAAAATAATTTTTTCTTCTCACATTTATCATTTCAGAAAAAAACTTTATTTTTATGTGTTTTTATAGATGACAAATGTATTTTTATATGATATTATATATCACTATATTGCACTTGTATTTTTATTTTAGTTTAGGAGGACTTATTCAATGGACTTTTATTCTCTAATTCAAACAATCGATACTTTTATCTGGGGACCGCCCCTAATTATACTGCTGGTCGGTACCGGTATCTTCTTAACATGTCGATTGCGTCTCATTCAAGTATTCAAATTACCGCTTGCTATGAAGTTAATATTAACGGCTAAAAATAAAGGTTCGGGAGATATCAGCAGTTTCAAGGCATTATGTCTTGCCATGTCGGCAACTATCGGTACAGGTAATATCGTCGGTGTTGCTACGGCTATAGCAGTCGGCGGCCCCGGTGCAATATTCTGGATGTGGGTTTCAGCCTTTTTCGGTATGGCTACCAAATATGCCGAAGGCTTGCTTGCCATAAAGTTCCGTTCCAAAGATGAAATCGGTCAAGTTGCCGGCGGTCCTATGTACTACATCGAACTCGGTCTTGGTAAAAAATTCCGTCCGCTTGCTATTTTATTTGCTGTTTTTACTATCCTCGTTGCCTTTTTCGGTATTGGTACATTCGCTCAGGTAAATGCTATTGTTGACAGTATGAAAATTTCCTTCGGTGTACCTATATACATAACCGACATTATCCTTACTCTTTTGGTAGGTATCATTATCTTCGGCGGACTGAAAAGTATTGCCCGCGCTGCTACGGCAATCGTTCCATTCATGGCTGTATTGTATTTTGTCACCTGCTTCAGTATCCTCATTCTCCACATTACGGAAATTCCTGCTGCCATCATGCTGATTATCGACAGCGCATTCAACGGTCATGCCGCACTTGGAGGTTTTGCTGGTTCTACGATGATGATGGCTATGCAAAACGGTATCGCCCGTGGCGTATTCTGCAATGAATCCGGCCTCGGTTCAGCTCCAATTGCCGCTGCCGCCGCAAAAACAAACTGGCCGGCGGAACAGGGTCTTATTTCCATGACTGGTACATTTATTGACACACTATTCATCTGTACCATGACAGGTACGACTCTCATCCTTACAGGCGAGTGGGCAGGAACTCATGCTGGTGCAGCTATGACGAATGCCGCTTTCAGCTATGACTACGGCTCTATCGGCGGTATCATTTTGACTGTTTCCCTTATTTTATTCGCCTTTACTACAATTCTTGGCTGGAATTATTACGGTGAACGCGCCTGCCAGTATCTGTTCGGCATTAAAGGCATTGTACCGTATCGTATTATTTTCACCATTCTTGTTGCTTCCGGTGCTTATCTGGAACTTCAGTCCATCTGGGTTCTTGCCGACATCGTAAACGGCCTGATGGCAATTCCGAACCTTATCGCGCTTCTCGGTCTTTCAGGCGTAATTGTGGCTGAAACAAGAAAATATTTCGAACACCTAAAAAACAATCAACTTTAATATAAAAAAGCCCCAGAGAAATATATCTTCTCTAGGGCTTTAATTTTATATCATTTGATTATCTGCAAAATTTCTTTTGGTGAATTTGCCACAAAATCCGGTTCCCTTTCCAAAAGTTCTTTTTCCGTGCCGTAGCCGTACGTAACGGCTAAACTTTTCAAACCGAAATGCTTTGCACCGGCTATATCGAATTTCGTATCGCCAATCATCAGTACTTCCTGTGGATTTTTTATCTCATTCGTTTTCAATACGTAATCCAGTACCTGAATTTTTGTTATGCGGCTGCCGTCCGTAAATGAGCCGCCGATAAAATCGAAATATTTTTCCAAATCATGCTGAGCTAAAATATTATGAGCGAATTTTTCCGGCTTTGATGTTGCCACCATGAGAAATTTGCCCTGTTCTTTTAATTTTTGCAGTACTCCGTCCATTCCTTCATACATTTCATTTTCTAAAATACCTTTTGTTTCATAGTATTCACGAAAAAATTTGACTGCCTCCGTGCTTTTTTCTGCCGAAAAACCGTAACAGTCATTGACATACTCCCCATGCCTAAATGCAGGGGATTCTTGGATACAAACGATACTTGCCTACTAAAATAGCAGGTCTTACTATATC
>NZ_CFQVBI010000005.1:0-10528 GCF_986095205.1 Megamonas sp.
CATTAATAGAATTATTTTCACTAGCTATTATTTCAACATTGCCACCATCAATATTATCTATAGCTGTAGTAGCATTTATAATATTGTCTTTTCCTGTAATTCTTACTACTGTATCCGTACTTGTAGTAGCAATATCTTTGTCAATATTATTTTTATTTACAAAAATAGCAGTATCACTTGCTTTTATATTATTTTGCCCTTTATTAGCATTTAGAGAAATATTGCTTCCATTATTTACTTCAACAGCTATTCCTTGAGCTACTTCTATGCTATTATTTCCTGACTGACTATCGATATTTATAGCTGAAGCATTGCCACTTATTCCATATCCATTATCTACATATACAATATTATCTGCATTAATAGCATTTAAATTTACTACTCCTTGTTCCTTAGTATAGATACCAAATTCCTTAGCATTAATAGTATTACTATCTGTAGCCTGTAATTTAACTTCAGATTTATCTATACTAGAAATACCTTCTATACCTTCTAATATATTTTTATTAGCTTGAGCCAATACATTAGATTGACTGGATAATATTGCAATACCTTCATCAATTTTAAAGTAATTTTCACCTTTATCAGCTTTTAAATTAACTTGACTATTATCCATTAAACTAATTCCTATATAATTGCTAGTAAAGGCGTTATTACCATTTAAAGCATTTAAATTAATATTGCCATTAGAAAAACTCAATATTCCTGTTCCTACAGCATTTACAATATTATTATTAGCATTTAATGTTATATTACTTTGTTTATCATCTGCATAAGAAACATGTATACCTGTGTAATCAGATGTAACAATATTATAATCTTTAGCATTTAAATAGAGCGTTCCATTATCATTGACTTCTATTCCTGTACTATCAACATCACCTAAAGCTTTAATTACATTAGAACCCGCACTAGCTGTTATATTTACATTACTAAGTTCACCAGAAACTTCTATACCTGTAGATTTTGTATTTACTACATTATTTTTACTATTTATATTTACACTTGTTTCGTCATCTGTATTATTTTCATTGATAACAAAAATTCCATAAGAATGATTTCTGCTGCTATTATCATTTGTATTTATAATTAGATCGCCATTATTTACAATATCAACTTTACTTCCCTGATTTAGATTATCATAAACATATACTCCATAGTTATCAAAACCTCTACCACTAATAGTAGAATTGATTTGCATATTTTCTTGATTATTTATATTTAATTGGCTATTTTTTACATTAATTCCATAATTATTAAATAATCTTTGCCCATAACTATCAGTTATAGTAGAATTAATATTCATATTTTTAGCATCTAATTTAAGTGCGCTATTGTTTTCTACATTTATTATGCTATTATTTACATCATATAATCGACGATTAATATTTAAATTACTATTTATATTTATATCTCCATTTTTAGATAATAAATTTAAATTAGCATTATCTTTTGCATTTATAGCATTTATCTGCTCCAATTCCTGCGCTGTATTATCTATATTAATATCATTAATAGTCTTGATATCTATTAATGAGCGACTTCCCTGTGAAGTATTTCCTTGAGATAGAATACTTGTAAACATATTACTTCTATCAATATTATGTTCAATAGTTAAACTATCTACATCTATATTTAATTTTCCGCCATTATTAGAAAATATTCCATATTCATCTCTTACATTTGTATCAATAATATTAATATCATCATTCACTATATTTTTAATACTTCCATCAGATACTTCTATACTCGATGAAGTTATTGTATTTTTTGTTTCTTGACTTGCCCATGTTGGTGTAAAAACAACCATATTACAACTTATCATAAAAAAAATTGCTCTTTTTATTAATTTCTTTTTCATAATAAGTCCTCCTATCTTTTTTAGTATTAATTCATGAAGACTTTTTATGAAAATAATAAAAAGAACAATTTTATTATCGTCATACAAAATTCATCATTATTTAATTCTTCTATATTAATTATACCATAAATACTATAAATAAGATATAGCCCTTATTATTTATTTTGATTATTTTACATAATATTTTGTGGTTTTCCCTCAATCCATTTTGCAATATTTTCTAAAGCTATAATAGCTCTTTTCTGCATAGCTTCTTGCGTATCAAATCCAATATGTGGAGATAACACAACATTTTTTGCAGTCAACAATGAATTTTCTGCTCCAATAGGTGGTTCTGTATCAAAAACATCAACGCCAGCACCAGCAATTTTTCCCTTATTTAAAGCATCAGCTAAAGCTTGCGTATCGATAATTTTTCCTCTAGCTGTATTGATTAAAATAGCATTTTTCTTCATTAAAGCAATTTTTTCTGCATTTATCATACATGTAGTTTCTTTTGTAAGTGGCATATGCAGTGAAATAATATCGCATTCTTTTAAAATAGTATCCATATCCACAAATTCAAATTCACTATTTTCAGGAATATGTCTGCGATAACAATATACTTCACAACCAAAAGCTTTAGCTAATTTTGCTACTTTTAAGCCAATAGCACCTGCTCCAATAATACCAAATTTTTTACGACAAAGTTCTAATCCGCGAAGACCATTACTTGTTTCATGATTTTTTGTAGCCATACCACACTCAGCTAATTTTCTATATAGGCTTATACACATACCAATTACAAGCTCGCTAACAGCTTCATTTGCATATCCTGAACAATTAGAAATTAATATATTATGTTCATGACAATAATCCATATCTACATGGTCTACACCAGTAAAAGCAACAGAGAGCATTTTTAAATTACTACATGCTTTTAAAACATTTTCTCTATATGGTTTATTAGCTATTATCACTGCATCAGCATCTTTACAGCGTTTGATTTTTTCTTCATCGCTATCTGCTAAAGAATTATAATATTTGATTTCTACATCTTGAGGTAAAATATCTTTTGCTAATTCATTCAATGTTTTTTCATTTATACCTATTGTTTCCGCTATAACTAATTTTAAACTCATAAATCCACTTCCTAACCATAAATTTATTCACTATAAAATTTTATTCGCTATTAAATAATAAATACCTGCAAATTAAATTCTAGCCAAATATATTTATATATCCTATAATTACATCAAATAAAAATTTTAGAAGGTGCTTTTATGGAATTTCGTTTATTAAAATATTTTTTAATGGTAGCTCGCGAAGAAAATATAACAAAAGCAGCTAATTTGTTGCATATTACACAGCCCACTTTATCTAGACAACTTATCCAATTAGAAGAAGAACTCGGAGTAACTTTATTTCAACGAAGTAAACATCGCATTATTTTAACTGAAGATGGTATGTTATTGCGTCGTCGTGCTAAAGAAATAATTTCCCTGATGGAAAAAACACAACAAGAACTGACAAAAGAATGCGATGATTTAGTTGGAGAAATTTCTATAGGTTGTGGTGAAACTCAAAATATGTCATATTTATCTCAAAAAATAAAAGAATTCTATAAAGTTCATCCATTAGTAAAATTCCATATTCATAGTACTACTGCAGATGAAATTAAAGAACGCATAGAAAATGGTCTTTTAGATATGGGATTAGTAACTGAACCAGTTGATATCAGTAAATATAATTTCTTTCGTTTACCGCAAAAAGAACAATGGGGCATTTTAGTCCATGAAAAACATAGATTAGCTCAAAAAACATTTATCACATCTGATGATCTAATCAATGAACCACTAATCATTGCTAAACGCACAGCCGTACAAAATGAATTAATTAATTGGTTTAATAATTCTCCAGAAAAATTAAACATTGTAGCAACGTATAACTTAATTTTAAATGCTGCTAATATGGTAAAACATCAAATAGGTATAGCCCTTTGTTTTAATCTTAATCTTGGTGATTTTTACCATGAATTAAAATTTATACCTTTATACCCAGAAATAAAAACTGGTGCTGTACTCATTTGGAAGAAAAATCATATATATTCACAAACTATGTCTCATTTTATCCAAAGTATTAAAAATGCTTAAAAAGCATTATTTATTATTAAATATAAGTATTAGTCATAATTAAATAAATATATTAAAATGTAGGTGTTCAAAGAAATAGAATACCTACATTTTTATTTTGCAAAATAAAATACTTAATTATTAAATTCAATAAAAACGAAATAAGGAAGTATTAAAATGACAATTGATGAAGCAAGTAAACATTATAATATTCCCCTAGAAATCTTACACGAATATGAAAAATGGGGGTTATGTAATGCAGTAAAAAAAGTCATGGGTTCATGGCAATATGATGATAGTGATTTAGAAAATCTAAGTTTAATCATGACCTTACATGATATAGGCTTTAATATTGAAGAAATTGAAAATTATATGCGTTTATTGCTCGATAAAAACAATCATAGTGATAAATTACAACTATATAGTTTAAATAAAAAACGCAATGAACTTCTTGATGAAATCCATTTCCGTGAAAAACAATTAGAACGCTTAAATTATCTTCGTTACAAAATCGAACATAAATATACTAAATAATAAAAAAATTCTATTGACTTGGAGTTGACTACAAGGATTAAGATTAAATTATAAACCGAGGTACTTACAAATGGATAAACTTACATTAAACAACCAAGTAACAATACCACTTACAGGATTAGGTGTATATCAAATAAATAATCTTGATGAATGTGAACACACTGTATTAAATGCTTTAAAAATGGGCTATCGTTTAATAGATACAGCTGCTTGCTATGGCAACGAAAAAGCTGTTGGCAATGCAATCAAAAAAAGTCAAATTCCTCGTGAAGATATTTTTATATCGTCTAAAGTTTGGATACAAGATGCTGGTTATCAAAAAACAAAACAATCATTTGCTAGAACATTAGAAAATTTACAAACAGATTATTTAGATTTATATCTTATTCATATGCCTTTTGGTGATTACCATGGTAGTTGGCAAGCTATGGAAGAATTATATGTTTCTGGAAAAATAAAAGCTATTGGCGTTTGTAATTTTCTACCAGATAGATTAGTTGATTTAATTTTAAGTCATAATATTATACCAGCAATTAATCAAATAGAACTCCATTTACTTTGTCAACAACAAGAATTATTAAAACTCATGAAAAAATATGATATAAAACCTATGGCATGGGCTCCGTTTATTGAAGGCAAAGAAAAAATTTTTGAAAATCCTCTATTGATTTCTTTAGCTAAAAAATATAACAAAACTACAGCACAGATTATTTTAAAATGGCTAAAACAAAATAATATCATCAGTATTCCAAAATCTACGAATTATACACATCTTCAAGAAAATATACAATTAAATAATTTTACTTTAACATCAGAAGAATTAGATGCTCTTGCTCAATTAGATAAAAAACATAGCATCATTCTTGATTTACACGATATAAACGAAGTTTATCGCTTACACAATATTAAATTTATTCAATAACAAAATAATCTACAATAAAGGAGAAAAAATTATGCAATATAGATATTTAGGTAAAGATAAATTAAAAGTATCTGCTTTAGGTTTAGGCTGTATGGGATTTACTCAAAGTTATCCGCCATATCTTCCTGAAAATGAAGCTATCTTCGTATTACAGCAAGCCGTTGATTTAGGCATTAACTTTTTTGATACAGCTGAAGTATATGGCCCATATACAAATGAAGAATTATTAGGCAAAGCATTAAAACCATATCGTTCCCAAATTGTTCTTGCTACAAAATTTGGTTTCGATTTAGTTCATAAAATGGATAATGCTAATCGACCAGTAGCGCTTTCAAGTAAACCTAAAGATATTCGCAATGCACTTGAAGGCTCTTTAAAACGATTGCAAACAGATTACATTGATTTATATTATCAACATCGTGTTGACCCGCAAACTCCGATTGAAGAAGTAGCAGAAACTATGAAAGATTTAATCAAAGAAGGAAAGATTTTACATTGGGGATTATCCGAAGCTAGTGCTAAAACCGTCCGTAAAGCCCATGCTATCTGCCCTGTAACTGCTGTACAAAGTGAATATTCCATGTGGTATCGTGAAGTTGAACAAGAATTATTACCTACTCTTGAAGAACTTAATATCGGCTTTGTTCCTTTCAGTCCTTTAGGTAAAGCTATTTTAACAGGACGATTTAATAAAGATACTCATTTTGCTAAAGATGATTTTCGCATTCAAATACCTCGTTTCAATAGCGAAAATTTAAATCACAACTATATTTTAATCGAATATGTACAAAAATTAGCACAAGAAAAACAAGTATCTCCTGCACAAATTGCTCTTGGTTGGCTTTTAGCTCAAAAACCTTGGATAGTACCTATTCCTGGAACTAAAAAAGTTTCTCGACTACAAGAAAATATCAATAGTATAAATGTAAAATTCTCTGCTGAAGAATTATCCATGATTAACAAACATTTAAATTCAATCAATCTTCAAGGTGCAAGATATCCTCAATCACAAGAAAATTTAATAGATAAATAAATTTATATTAAAAATTTTTATAAAAGAAGGTATTTATATGTCTAATACATTAATAGTTTATTATTCTCATTCTGGTAATACACGCAAAATGGCAAAAATTATTGCTGAACAACTTCATGCTGACTGTTTAGAAATTATTCCACATAAACCTTATCCCCAAGCCTATAATGCAGTTGTCAATCAAGCTAAACATGAAATCTCTCAAAACTATCAACCTGACATCAAAGATATTCAAATAGATTTAAATAAATATTCCACTATTTTTATCGGTTCACCTAATTGGTGGAGTACTATTGCACCACCCATACTCACCTTCATTATGCAAAATCAAAATCATTTAATAAATAAAGAAGTCATTTCATTCTGTACTCATGGTGGAGGTGGCTTCGGTCATATCCCTCAAGATATAAAGAAATTATGTCCTCAATCAAAAATTCTCACAGGATTAGCTTCTTATGATAGCACTGCTTCAAATACAGATATTCATAAATGGTTAACTAAAATAAATATTTTATAATCATTTTAATTGAATTATCACTTGAATTCTAAGAAAGGAGTAGCTTATGACTTTAAAATTTAAATCAAAAATCGTCTTAGATATCATCATGTTCATACTACTATTATTATGTATGTCATATTCATTAATAGGTACAAAGTGGCATGAATATTTAGGCATTATCCTTTGCATAGGATTTATAATTCATTGTATATTACAAAAAAATTACTTTGCCAAGATAATATCTTTAAAATACACACTTTATAATTCATTTATTTTAATAATTAATCTACTCACTTTCTTAACTATGTTTGGATTAATTATCAGTAGTCTTATATTTTTAGATTATATCCCGTTATTTCTAAAAACCTCTTTTCCCAATTTAATCAATTTTGCTCGTACATTACATCTACTGTCAGCTTATTGGGGTTTTATTTTAATATCTATGCATATAGGATTACATTGGCAAATTTTTTATAATCTAATAACTAAATATACAAAAGATAAATTATCTTATTCGCTAAATTCTAAATTAATTTTATGGATAATTTTCCTTTATGGATTAAATAACTTTATTCATTATGATTTAATTTCATATATGTTGTTACAAAATAATTTTGTATATTTTAATCCATCTCAATCTTTACTATCATTTTTTGTGGACTACTTATCTATCGTAGTTACTTTCATAATCTTAGCTAACTATTTACGAAAAAGCTTTCTAAATCTTCAAACAAAAGATTGTATTTTATCACATATTTTATATAAATTAGATAAAAAATAAACATACAGGAGGTTATTATCATGAAAAAAATCTTTCTACTGCTAAGTTTATTATTAATGACCTTTTCTCTAACGGCTTGCAATGCTCAAGTAGAACCAACTCAAGATAATACTACAGCTAATACTAATGTAAAAACAACAACTGAAACTACATCAACTTCAACACAAACTAAAATTATAAAATTAACAACTACTAATAAACAAACTATTGAAATCGAATTAAATAATAGTCCAGCTGCTAATGATTTATATAATCAATTACCACTATCCATAGATTTAGAAGATTATAGTACAAATGAGAAAATATTCTATCCACCTAATAAATTAAATACAGAAAGCACACCTAAAGCCACACCAAAAATCGGAACTTTAGCTTATTATGAGCCATGGGGAGATGTTGTTATTTTCTATGATGATTTCCGTGCTAACAACGATTTATACGAATTAGGTCATGTTATTTCTGGTGGAGATATAGTATCCGAGCTATCAGGTACAGTAACTATTGAAGCTATGCCTAATCAATGAGGTTATTTATCATGAACCGTAGAGATTTTATCAAATTAAGTGGCTCAGGTTTATTGACTCTATTTTTGAGTGGTTGTGGATTATCTGCATTGACAAATAAACCTGAAACAACAGCTAATGCTAATGATCATATAGGAGAAAATAAAATGAAAATTGTAGTTATTACAGGTAGTCCTCATAAAGCAGGAACTTCAGCTTTATTAGCTAATAAATTTATCGAAGGTGCAACAAGTGCTGGACATGAAGTCTTTCGTTTTAATTCTGCATTTGAAGATATTCATCCTTGCCAAGGTTGTGACCATTGTGGTATGAATGGGCCTTGTATTCAAAATGATGCTATTGAACAATCACTTATGCCAAAATTAATTGGTGCGGATTTAATTGTTTTAATTACACCTCTTTATTATTATGGTATGTCCGCACAAATAAAAACTGTTGTTGATAGATTTTATTCACGTACAGGCTCCTTACATCGTAAAAAATCAATTTTAATGGCAACTGCTTATAATAGTGCTGATTGGACTATGGAAGCTTTAGTTCATCATTATGAAACGCTAGTGCGTTATATGGAATGGCAAGATATCGGCAAAGTTTTAGCCATTGGTTGTGGCTCTCGTCCTATCATTGAACGTACAGAATTCCCTAATCAAGCATATCAAATAGGCTATAACCTTTAATAAAATTCATTTAAAAGTGAGGGATATTTATGAAATACTTATTATCTATATTGACCTTTTGTAGTGTTTTATTCTTAGGCATAAGTTCTAGTTTTGCTAATTATCAAGCTAGTTCTTTGACAGCAAAACAGCAAGCTATCATTCCTATTGCTTCTTATACAGCTACTGGAGATTTAAATAATTTAAAAATAGCTATAAATGAAGGCTTAGATAGTGGACTAACTATCAATGAAACAAAAGAAATAATGGTTCATCTCTATGCTTATTGTGGTTTTCCTCGTGCCTTAAATGGTCTTGCTACTGTAGATGAAGTTTTATCCGAACGACAAAGCAAAAATATTCATGACACTATGGGCGATGAGGCAACACCACTACCAGCAAATACAAATATTTTAGCTCTAGGTACTAGAGTTCAAACTCAATTAGCAGGAGCACCAGTGAATATTGCTAGTTCTTCTGGCATTGATTACATGTTGAAAGCACATCTCTTCGGTGATTTATTTGCTCGCGATATCTTGACTTATCCAGAACGTGAAATTGCTACAATCTCTGCTTTAGCAAGTATGGACGGAACAGAAAGCCAACTTTTATCCCATCTAAATATTGGTATCAATGCAGGACTTAGCAAAACTAAATTACAAGATATAATCAATACTTTAGATGCAAAAGTTAATACCCAAATAGCCCAACATGCCCAAGAAATCCTAGATAACTATCTTGCCTCTTCTAAATAAAATACCATATAAAAAAAGATACACCTTAAAAGTTATTCCAATTAACCTTTAAGATGTATCTTTTTATGTTATAATAATTAATTATATACAAATAAAAAAATAGATTAGAAAAACCTCAAGGAACGTAATAATTATGAATATAAATAATGATGAACTAATAAATATTGTTACAGATTATTTATTAGAAGACAGATATACACAAGCTATTTTAATAGATGGTAAATGGGGTACAGGAAAAACTTTCTTTGTAAAAGAAAAACTTATACCAACTTTGAAAGATAATACTTCTCTAAAATTTGCCAAAATATATTATCTATCCCTATATGATATAAAAGATCTTACTGAACTAACTAACAAAATATATTTAGCTTTATTTGAAAATTTCTTTAAAAATAAATTTTGAAAAAATATAACTAATAAATTAAATTTATTTTCAAAAGCAATAAATATAGGATTAAATGCACTTAATAATTCAAATATTTTAGGATTTAACATAACTAAAGATGATTTACCTAAATTTGAAGATCTTATAGATTTAAAAAATATTTCACTATTTTTAGACGACGTTGAACGATGCAAAATAGATATTAATGAATTACTTAGCTTCATAAATATATTAACTGAACAAAATAATATAAAAGTTATTCTTATTGCTAACGAAGAAGAAATAAATCATATTCAATATTATAATAATCTTCCTGAGAAATATATGTTAGCATTAAATAAAAAAATAAATTTTGACAAACTATCTACTGATGATAATACAAGATGGATTGTATAATGAAGTGCGACACCTAGAAAAATAAAAAACTCATTATGAATTTTCGTGTAAAATAAAGTTACCACACAAAA
>NZ_CFQVBI010000006.1:0-20521 GCF_986095205.1 Megamonas sp.
GAATATACTATATTATTATTTGATTTATATTTCATAAAAGTATTATATAACTATTAAAAATATAATACAATAAAAAACAATGATATCGAATCATTGTTTTTTTAGCGAGCTTATATCTCCATAAATAAATTTAGGGGCTTTACGCTCGCATTTGGTAAATTTTAAATAATTTACTTCTTTATTTTTTATTATTTCTCAAAACTAGATTTTTCTGGCAAAATTTTATTAAAAGCCTGTTTTATTCTTTCTTTCATAGGTTCAAAATCCACATTATCATTGTCATTTATACATATCATAGGCATTGCTTGATTTTCTATAATCTTAAATAATTCTTGATTTTGTTCTACTCCATTATAGATTTCATAAACCTTACCTTTTACATGTCTTCCTATTGGATAAAAATTTCCTCTAGTCAATTGCCAATAACGAATAAGCCAATTATCTAAATCTAATTTACTTCTAAACTTATGTGACGAAGTATCATCTAATGATTCATATTCTTTTTCCCAAATATCTTCATATTCACTTTTCAAAAAAGAAAAAGCTAAATGATTATTTGCAAATCCTTTAAATCTATGTTGCCCATAAAAAATTAAATTACGTAAAGCATTCCAACCATAAGCTAAATTTACCCATTTACTAAAATGCTTTTTCATCTGTTCCTTTTTATCAAAATGTCCATTTAAAATTGTTACACAATTTAATTTTATAAATGGCATCATATCTTCTTTAGTAGTTGTACTAATTGTACTAGTTATCGCAAAATCTGTTGGCAAACAATCTTTACCTGCAAAAAATAATTCTCTTTTTACTGGTCTTAACAAAAACATATCATCATTAAAATAAACAAATCTTTCTGCTAAGCCGTTTATTCTATGCAAATTTAATTCAATAGGCTGAGAACTAAATGTAGGTAAATATTTTTGTGGTATAAAATCGCTATGTTTAGCAATATTTAATTTGGGATTATCTGTATTTAACCACTTAGGTAAATGGCCATAGGTCACAAAATGTATTTTATTTACCCATGGTGCAAATTTTTCTACAGCCCTAAACCAATATTGCATATTATCCCAATCGCGAAAACGCACATTGCGATTATCTGCATTTTTATTAGGGCTATATTTTGCTTTTTCAGCTTGCCATATTGGATCATTACCATCAACCCAAGTGACCACAAAATCAATAGGATAATTTTTACTCATTTATTAACAACTCGATTCGTTTTAACTTTTCTATGACTTGATTTGGTTTTATACTTGCTAAGCAATCTATATTCTTAGCACAAGTACGCTTCCAACAACCATCACATTCATGACCTGCCAAAATCACATTTTCACTTTGTCTATATGGACCATTTCTATTAGGATCTGTTGGCCCCATAAGCATAATTGCAGGAATATTTAAAGCTACTGCTAAATGAAGGTTTCCTGTATCTCCGCCTACAACAGCCTTTGATAATTTAATAAGTCTAGCCGTTTGCATCAAACTCGTTTTTCCCACAAAATTTATAATATTATTTTCTCTAGCTAATTTAATAATAGCTTGTGATTTTTGTTCATCATCTTTTCCAAAACCAATTAAGACTACTTTTAGCTTATATTTTGCTAATAAATCACTTAATTTCGCAAAATTTTCCACAGACCAACATTTATTTATCCAATTAGTGCCCACTGCAAAAATTATAAATTTTTGATTTAATATATTCTCTTTAATCAATAAATTATCTACAAAATCAATTTCATCTTGTGTATTAACTAAAGGAAATATTATATTTTCTGTATCACAATCTAAACATTTAACAGTATCTAAATATCTATCTATAATATGACCATTCTTATTATTGCCTACTATGCGTTTACTGATTAAATTGCTACCTTCACGCATATCTACATAGCCTATTTTTCTCTTTGCCTTAGCAGTAAATACTACAGCTGCTGACTTAAATAATCCTTGCAAATCTATAGATATATCATATTTTCTTTTTTGCAATAACTTAGTAAATGGTCGATAATTTTCTTTAAAACCATTCCATGATTTAAATGCTTTTTTATGAAAAATAATTATTTCATCTACATATGGATTGTGTTTCACCAATTCATATGCTGTAGGTTCCACAACCCATGTGATATGCGCATTAGGATATCGTTTTTTCAAAACATATGCTACAGGTAATGCATGAATTACATCTCCTATTGCACTTAATTTTACAATTAAAATATTCATAAAAACCTCATCAAATTCTTATCAAATATTATATATTTTCCATTCTTTGATTTTACCAATATTTTACAAAATAGTAAATACTTATTTACTATTTTATCTAAATAAAAACTACATCTCTAAAATACATACCTTAAAGATGTAGTTTTTTATTTATCAATATATCTCTAAAATTCTTTGTATGATATTTGTAGTAGAACAACCCTCTACTACTTTTATAAATTTTATCTTACCACCATATTTTTTTACTGTTGCTGTTTCAGGAAGAGATTCTTCTATATAATCTCCACCTTTTACATAGATATCTGGTTTTACTTTACTGATTAATTTATCAGCTGTTGTTTCATCAAAAATAACTACATAATCTACAGCTTTTAAACTATCTATAACCTCTGCTCGCTCTTTTTGCGGAACAATTGGTCTTTTGTCTGATTTATACTGCTTTACAGACTGATCACTATTTAACCCTAAAATTAAATAATCTGCTAATTTACTAGCTTCATTTAAATAACGAACATGACCTGCATGTACTAAATCAAAAGTGCCATTAGTAAGTGCTATAGTTTTATTACCCTTACGCAAGATTTCACAAAACTTTTCAATATCTTGTATATCTATAATCATCACTAAAATCCTATCTGTAATTATTATTTTTTCAATACAGCAATTAATTCCTCATCAGAAACTGTAGCTGTTCCCATTTTACGTACAGCAATACCAGAAGCAAAATTAGAAAGTTCAGCTGCTTGACTTGGCATCGCACCTGTAGCTAATGCTGTGATAAAGGTAGCAACACATGTATCGCCTGCTCCTGATACATCAAATACTTCTGATTTATCAGATACTGGGATATTATGCACATCTCCATTTGCTTCAAATAAAGTCATACCTTTTTCTCCACGTGTAACTAAAATTCCCTTTGCTTGCATTTTTACTAAAAATTCCCGTGCCGCTTTATATAAGCTATCTTCATTATCTATTTTATAGCCTACAGCACTAGCTAATTCTGTATCATTTTGTTTTACATAATCAGTACCTACAAAATTGAAAATAGCATATCGAGAATCTATTATTGATGGTATATCATATTCTTTACTTAAAGATAAAATTAAATCACGAATTTTAGGTGTAATTGTTCCACTGCCATAATCGCTCATTACTACACCTTGCATCTGTGGCATGACCATTTGAATGTAATTCATCAATTCTTTTTCATATACTTCACTGATAACTTCATTGCATTCTCTATCAATACGTACTACCTGTTGACTTACTGTAGCTCTACCACCTGCAATAACACGTGTCTTAGTAATAGTTTTGCGATTTTGATCACAAAACATACCTTCAGTATTTACATTATTCTCTTCTAATATTTGCTTTAAATTTAAAGCACCTTTATCTTCGCCTAAAATGCCTACAGCAAAAGCTTTTCCGCCTAATGTAGCTACATTATTAACTACATTAGCAGCACCGCCAGCCACTGTTTTTTCTTCTGACTCTATCAATACTAAAACTGGCGCTTCACGAGAAATACGAGAAATATCACCTTTTAAATATATATCAGCAATCATATCACCAATAATTAAAATGCGTTTTCCCTTAAATTTTTCTACAAAATCAATCAATTCCGGCTTCATAAATTCACCTTTTTTCTCTATATATTAGAAATTCAAGAAATTAAAATGTAAACTCCATTTATCTTTTTTCTGTTCATATTTTAATTCAGTTTCTACACAATGCCAATCATGATACCAATAATAATCTAAATCTCTTAAACGAAGCTGATCTGAAGCATCATATCCTGTTGCTACAACAAAGCGATTTTTATCATCTATAGTATAACTTAGACCTGCGGATACTTTTTTGGAATAATCTTCTAATCCATACTGGAATAAAGTATTTTCTGCACTAACTCTTGAATAATGATATCCAGTATAAGCTACTAATCTATCAGTTAATTCACCAAGTAAAGTCACATCATAATATAAACTATTATAATTACTATCATCATAATCTTCATAAACTAAGCGATAACCTATGCTTGGAAATAATCTAAATTTACCTTCTGTATCTAAATTTATAGGATCATGATGGAGAGATAAATTATGTTCACGATGCCAACTTTTAATATTATTTTCTTCCCATAGACCATATTCATTATACAAATTAAAACTAAGTGGTGTATCACCTATTCTACTGCCATAATTATATATATATGCTATATTCTTTTCTAACCAACGATCATCATCATCTTCATATTTACCATTTTCTATTTTAAAAGTACTACCCGCATTATTCCAAGCTACACCATAAATATTTCTCATATCATGCTTAGTAGTATATTTTAAATCAGCATAAGCTTTTACATTATCCATAAGTGGTGCATCTAATTTATAACCGATAGATAAACCATCATCATCATTTATACGAATACGCAGTGGTATCCATTGATTTTTTCCATCGCTATTAGTACCTATTTTAGTACTATATTCATCTGTTTGATAAATAACTTGTCCTTTGATCAAAAATTTCGCATTATATGCTACCATATGGTCATCAGGATAAATTTCAATTTTATCAGCAGTCAAACAGTAATCTGGTTTTTTCGCAGGACAACGTGTCATAGTACCATTGTAAATTATATAGTAATCAGGATAAAATTCTACTTGTTCCCCTGAAATATATCTATTATCTACACGACCTTTTACATTATTCATTACACCAGTTTTTTCATTATAATTATATTTTGTTTTCTCACTGTTGATATCAAGTGTTGGATTAGCTACCTGCATAACATGGGCATGAACAGGAATATCCACATCACCTGTATTTAAATTACCATTTGCATCTTCAGTAGTCATGCGTGAATAATTCTGCGTGATTTTTACATTGCCCTTACCATATACTTCACCTGTTACCGAATCATACATAATATCATTACCCTCAAAAATAATTGGTGCTTCTTGAGGATTTTGTATAACAATGCCTTCTTTTTCATATTGAGCATCTAATTCTGCTTTGAATTCATTAATAGCTTTATTTTTTTCTTTATCTCTAGCTTCACGACGTTGGTCTTCAACATAATTTAAGATTTCAACATCAGTATCTGAAGCTAATACTGGCTGATTATATGTACATAAAGATAATGCACTTAATGATATCGCCCACAATATTTTTTTCTCTATTTTCATTAAAATATTCACCTATCTTAAAATAAATTTAACTAAATACACTTAAATTATTATACCATGATAATATTCTCTTTGCCGAATTACTTTTCGCTAAAATCTAAAAGGACTCTACATTTATTGCAGAGTCCTTTTCATTTATCTATTATATTTTTCTACTAAGGAACACAAATACATTGCTTTTTCGTCTGTCAATGCATCTTTTTGCATACGCCAGCCCCAGTTAGTGCCTACTGTACCAGGTAAATTCATTCTAGCATTACTATCCAACTTCAAAACATCTTGCATTGGCAGTATCGCCATCTTAGAAGCACTAGCATATGCTAATTTTACCAATTCATCTAATAAAGCCTCATTATCATCAACTTTAACTTCTAATAAATCTGCTAAAACTGCTTTATCCTGTGGAGATATATCCTCTTTAAGCCAGCCTAAAGTTGTATTATTATCATGAGTACCTGTATAGACAATGCTATTTTTCGGACTGATAAAGTTTAATTTATGATATTTATTTGCATATAATTCAAATTGTAAAACTTTCATGCCTGGGAAATTACAACTATTTTTCAAAGCTTCGACTTCTGGAGTGATTACACCTAAATCTTCAGCGATAATTGGCACATTACCTAGATATTCTTTGATTTTATCAAATAAATCTTTGCCTGGACCTTTAACCCATTTACCAACACGAGCATTTGTAGCCATGCCAGATACTTCCCAATAAGCTTCAAAACCACGGAAATGGTCAATGCGAATTATATCTACTAAATTCAACAATGTAGCCATGCGTTTACGCCACCAACTATAATCATCTCTTTGCATTACCTTCCAAAGGTAATGTGGATTACCCCAAAGTTGACCATCTTCACTGAAATAATCTGGTGGTACTCCTGCTGCTGTCTTTAAGGTGCCATCAGCATTCAAATTAAATAAATCTTGATGTACCCATACATCAGCACTATCATGTGATGGGAAAATTGGAACATCACCGACTATTTGTATACCTTTTTCGTTTGCATAAGCATGTAAATCTTGCCACTGTTTAAAGAAAATATATTGTTTAAACTTAGCATAAGCAATATCTTGTGCCAAAGAAATTCTACAAGACTCTAAAGCTTGAGGTTTACGCAATTTTATATCTAAATTCCATTCATACCATGGTAAGTTTTTATAATATTTCTTTAATGCCATGAATAATGCATAATCTTCAAGCCAATAACTTTGCTGTTGACAAAAAGCTGTATAATCTGCATCTGCTACAAAATTTGCAAAAGCTTTTGTTAAGATTTTTTCTTTATAAGCTTCTACTTTTACAAAATCTACTTTATCAACATCAGCTTTATAATCTAAAACAATATCTTTGGCTTCTAATAAATTAATTTCCACCAATTTTTCAGGAGAAATAAGCATAGTATTGCCAGCAAAAGCAGATGGAGATTGATATGGAGATGCTCCATATCCCACTGGATTTAATGGAAGGACTTGCCAAATCTTTTGTTTAGCTTTTACTAACCAATCCACAAAATTATAAGCTTCTTTTCCTAAATCACCAATACCATAATCAGATGGAAGTGATGTTGGATGCATGATAATACCAGCTTTTCTAGCATATTCTATATTTTCTTTTTCTTGTTCAAATACTAGAGCTGTGAGCGGTTCAATTTCTATCTTAGCCTTATTATCTATGATTTCCACATCAGGATACATATTAGTTATTTCATGTAATTTACGCTGACAAAAACCATGAACATCAATTTCTATCGTCATAGTCTTTTCTTGATGACGATTTAACACCACTAAAATGCAATCATCATCCATTTTTTGTCCAAATCTATCTTTGCCTAATTTTGTAGTTCTCATATAAGCTAAGACATCATCTTGAGCACATACTGGTATATACCAACCAGTTTGCAATACTTGTCGATGATTGCGCAGTGCTATCATACGCGTAAAGAAATGACGTAAATTATTATCAGCTTCATCCCATTTATAGCTTGCTCTATTATGTGGATCGCGATATCCCTGCATACCAATTTCATCGCCATAATAAATTGATGGTACTCCTGGCAATGTCATTTGCCAAACAACAGCTAATTTCAAACGAGCAATAGCTAAACGCAAATGAGCATCATCTAACTTGAATTTTGCCTGTACACTAGCTGGTACATTTTCTACATTTGGAGCTTCGCCTAATAAAGTCAAAATACGTTCTACATCATGACTACCCAATAAATTCATCATGGCATAGAGATTTTCTTCAGGATAATTTTCATGCTGATTTAAAATACTTACTTCTGTTTCTTGAGCTGATTTATTTCTCAAAATAAAATCTAAAATAATTCTGCGCAATGGATAATTCATCGCACTATCCATCTCATAACCACAAAGATATTCGCGATGAACATTATATGCTATTTTATTTGAAGCATCTTCCCATACTTCACCGATAATAACTGCATCTTTATCTAATTTCTTCAATTTTTGATAAAAACAACGTGTAAATTTCTGTGGCAATTCATCAATTACATCTAAACGCCAACCACTTATGCCTTTATCCATCCAAAAATTCATTACACTATCTTCACTACGAATGATGAAATCCATATATGATGGTGTTGTTTCCTTTGTGTTTGGCATACTTGTAAAGCCCCACCAACAATCATATTTACAAGGATATTCCTTGAAATCATACCATTCATAATATGGAGATTCTTTGGATTGATATGCACCTACACTATCAAAATTGCCAAAGCGATTGAAGTATATACTATCACTGCCAGTATGACTAAATACACCATCTAAGATGATACGAATTCCCATCTCTTTAGCTTGACTACAAAGCTGTGCAAATTCTTCATTAGTGCCAAACATTGGGTCTACTTGATGATAATCTGCTGTATCATAATGATGATTAGCACGTGATTTGAAAATAGGATTAAAATAAATCACAGATATTCCCAAATCTTTTAAATAAGATAATTTCTCTTTTATACCTTGGATATTTCCGCCAAAATAATCATAAGTGATTACATTTTTAGTATCTGGGTCTAAATAATACATTGGTGGTTCATTCCAATCACAATGAAGCACCGCATGTTTTTTCTGTGGGATATTATTGCCACTACGATAAAATCTATCAGGGAAAATCTGATACATAACAGCTTTTTTAAACCAATCTGGCGTTTTTACATCTTTTTTAAATACTGTAATCTGATAAGATGGTGGCACCTCTAATGCTTCTTGACCAATACCACCTATTTGCGCCTTATTATTGCCATAATATAATAATTTGCCATCAGCTAATTCAATTATAAAATAATACCAAACAAGACAACCATCTTCAGGCATATCTAAATCAATAAAATAATGTTTTTCATCCCATGAAGATTTTTTTAAATTATAATATATTGAACCACAAGTTTCTTGCCATGTATGTAAACGCACCAAAGAAACTTTATCTTTTAAATCAACATCAATTGCCAATCTCACAAAAGATTGTGTCGGCACTGCCCCTATAGGACTGCGATAATATAGATTTCGCGAATCATGAAAAATCATTTATATTATCCCTCCCCTGATTAAAACTTTAATTAAAACTTCAATCATCTATAAAATAATTATCGCTTAATACAGACCTTATTTTGTTGAGTAAGCAAAATTTTATAAAAGTCGTATTAAGCGATAAAATTTTTATTTTAAACTAATTATTAAGCCTTTAAGCTATTATACAATTCTTTATATTGTTTAGCTGATTCTTCCCAGCTGTAATCAGCAGTCATAGCATTTTCTACAAGATGAATATGTTTTCTATCATCAGCAATACCATCTATTGCACGTTTGATGGAGAATAATAATTCATGTGCATTGTAGTTATTAAAGCTAAAGCCATTACCAGTTTGAGTGTAATTGTTATATGCTTCAACAGTATCTTTTAAACCACCTGTAGCACGTACAATTGGCACAGTACCATAACGGAGAGCGATAAGCTGACCAATACCGCATGGTTCATATTGAGATGGCATCAAGAATAAGTCACTTGCAGCATAAATTTGATGTGCTAATTCATTATTAAAGAAGATATTAGCAGATACTTTTTTCGGATAGCGCCATACAAGACCTTTGAACCAGTCTTCATATTGTCTATCGCCTGTACCTAAAATTACAAATTGTACATTTTCATATTCAAGTAATTCGTCTAAGATACGTGTAACTAAATCAAGACCTTTAGCTTCAACTAAACGAGTTACCATACCAATCATTGGAATTTTGCGATTTACTGGTAAGCCCAATTTTTTCTGAAGTTGTTCTTTATTATCACCTTTGATAGCAATTGCATTATGTACATCAAAGTTTTTAAAGATGTACTTATCAGTTTCTGGATTATAATCTTCATAATCAAGACCATTGATAATACCAGATAAATCTGCATCACGTTTTTGAAGCATACCTTCAAGACCTTCACCATAATAAGGATCTTGAATTTCTTTAGCATAACTGCGACTTACAGTAGTAACTTTGTCAGAATATACGATAGCACCTTTCATGAAGTTGATATCATCGAAGTATTCCAAATCACCATTGTTGAAGTATTTCCAATCAAGACCTAAAACATCTGGTAAATATCCTTTCCAGAAACGACCTTGATATTTCAAATTGTGAATAGTATATACTGTTTTAATCTTGTTATAGCGTACATCTTCATTATGTTCGAGTTTTAAATAAACGCTAATTAAACCAGTTTGCCAATCATTCATATGAATAATATCTGGCCAGAAATCAATATGAGGAAGCATTTCAAGAACAGCTCTGCAGAAGAAAGTAAATCTTTCTACATCATCTGGATAACCATAATATCCTTCACGATAGAAATATTCCTGATTATCAATGAAATAAAATGGTACATCTTTATAATCGTATCTATCAATACCTAGATATTTTTTACGCCAGGAAACATTGATTTCACCATCATAAATATGTTCCATATTATTGCGATATTCTTCTTTTATACCACTGTATTTTGGTATAACAACACGAACATCTACACCTTTTTGTTTTAATTCTTTAGGTAAAGAACCCGCTACATCTGCAAGACCGCCTGTTTTTACAAAAGGCACAGCTTCTGAGGCTACATATAAAACTTTTAACACTATAACACGACCTTCCTCTATGATTGTATATATAGCCCATATAATAAAAATTATATGGGCTATAACTTAAATTATTTCAAGGCATAAGCTTTAGCCTTTTGACGTTGTTTTGATCTATTACCATTAAGTTTTACCTTTTCTGGTTTTTCAGCTTCAATTACTGTCTGTTTTTTAGCTTCAACAGGACGCAATTTCAATCTGAAATATACTGTACCAAGTGGTGGTAAAGTAATTTGAATAGATTGATTTAAATTATGCCAGAATACATCTTCTGATTTAAAGTCACCTTCATTTAATACATTAGAACCACCATATTCTTCTTTATCTGTATTAAATACTTCTTGATAAATACCTTTTTCAGGTACACCAATACGGTAACCATGACGCACTTCTGGAGTGAAGTTACATACTACAATGATGAAATCATCTTGGTCTTCAGCATAACGAATAAAGGAAATAACGCTATTTTCATTATCGTTACAATCAATCCAGCGGAAACCACGCCAATCAAAGTCTACTTGCCATAAAGCTTTATGTTCACAATAGAATTTATTCAATTCTTTAGAGAATCTCTGCATTTTTGTATGCATTGGATACAATTCAGCTAAATGCCAATCAAGACTATCATCATATTTCCATTCGATAAATTGACCAAATTCGCCACCCATGAATAATAATTTTTTACCAGGGTGAGTCATCCAATAACCAAAGAATGAACGAAGACCAGCGAATTTACGCCAATAATCGCCTGGCATTTTTTCAATTAAAGAGCATTTACCATGAACTACTTCATCATGAGATAATGGCAATACAAAGTTTTCAGAGAAAGCATACATCAAGGAGAATGTAATTTTATCATGATTCCATTTACGATAAATAGGATCAAGGCTCATATATTTGAGCATATCATTCATCCAGCCCATATTCCATTTATAGTTAAAGCCCATACCGCCCATATAAGTTGGACGAGAAATCATAGGCCATGATGTAGATTCTTCTGCCATCATTAAAGCATTAGGATGATATTTGAAAATCGCTTCATTTAGATTTTTAATCAATTCCATAGCTTCAAGGTTACCAGTATCACCGTATTTATTAGGTTCCCACTGACCTTCTTCACGACCGTAGTTTAGATACAACATATTAGCTACGGCATCAATTCTAAGCCCATCAATATGATATTCATTTAACCAAAATAGAGCATTAGAAATTAAGAAGCTATGCACTTCACGACGACCATAGTCGAAGTTAGTTGTACCCCATTGCCAATTTTCACGGCGTTTTTCATTATCAGATTCATATAAAGTTTCACCATCAAAACGGCGAAGACCATGAGCATCGTTACAGAAATGTCCTGGAACCCAGTCCATGATTACAGCAATACCATTTTGATGAGCTAAATCTACTAAATACATGAAGTCTTTTGGTTCACCATAACGACTAGTTACTGCATAATAACCAGTTGCTTGGTAACCCCAAGAACCATCAAATGGATGTTCACAAAGTGGCATAAACTCAATATGAGTATAATTCATTTCTTTAACATAAGAGATGAGCTGTTTTGCTGCTTCTCTATAAGTTAAATAATTACCTTCAGCATCACGACGCCAAGAGCCTAAATGCACTTCATAGATGAGCATAGGTTTATCATAAGAAGCTTCTTGTTGCTGTTTTTTCTGCCATTTTTCATCATGCCATTCATAACCGCGTAAATCATAAACGCGAGAAGCTGTTTTTGGTTTCTTTTCAGCATAAAAAGCATAAGGGTCTGCTTTTAAGAAACGTTCTCCACCATTGAATGGCTCTATAGAATATTTATAAATTTCACCTTGCTGTAAATTAGGAATAAAAGTCACCCAAATTTCACCATCAGAAATTCTCTGCATTGGGTTTTCATTATAATCCCAATTATTAAAATCTCCTACTACACTTATGGCTTTAGCATGAGGTGCCCAAACAGCAAAGCGTACGCCTTCTACTCCGTCTTCTACTACAAAATGAGCTCCTAACATTTGATACGCATAGAAATTTGTACCTTGATGATACAAATACAAATCAAAATCTTTTAATGCGGATACTTCCATATTTTTAGTTCTCCTTTGGAGTCATTTATTTTAATAAATTAATAGGTTCTACATTCCAGATATCTTTTGCATATTCGCTGATAGTTCTATCACTAGAGAAGATACCAGAATGTGCAATATTGATTAAGCTGGATTTTAACCAACCATAGCGGTCGAGATATTTACCTCTAATTTTTACATGAGCATCAATATAAGAATTGAAGTCTTTGAATACGAAATATTCATCATTACTATTGAATAAATAGTTGTGTAAGTCATGGAAATCACCATTACCTACGAATGGACCAGTCAATAATTCATCAACTACATTGTGAATTGCTGGATTTGTATTATATTCAGTCCATGCGGAATATAATCCATTTTTATAGTATTCCATTACTTCATGTTCTTTTAAGCCAAAGATAACGCAGTTATCTTCTCCAACTGCATCGCAGATTTCCACATTAGCACCATCTAAAGTACCAAGTGTAATAGCACCGTTCATCATAAATTTCATATTAGATGTACCGGAAGCTTCTTTACCTGCAAGAGAAATCTGTTCACTAACATCAGCTGCTGGGAATAATTTTTCTGCTAAAGTAACACCATAGTTTTCTAAGAATACTACATGTAAACAATCGTTTACATCTTTATCGTTATTAACAATATTAGCTACATTGTTGATCAAGCGAATAGTTTCTTTAGCGATATGGTAACCAGGAGCTGCTTTACCTGCGAACATATAAGTACGAGGTAACATTTCAGATTTGATAGATGGATTTGCTTTAATCAAATTATAAATATGCATTACATGTAAAATATTCATAATTTGACGTTTATAAGAATGAATACGTTTAACTTGAATGTCATATAAGGAATTAGGATCAATATTAAAGCCACTACGACGTTTGATATGACCAGCTAAATAAATTTTATGTTCTTTTTTAACTTCTGCTAATTTATCAAGGAATGCTGTATCATCTTTATAGTCTAATAAATCGATAAGACGAGATGGGTCTTTACGCCATTTATCAGAAATAGCTTCATCTATTAAGCTAGAAAGCTGTGGATTTGCAGCAATGAGCCAACGACGATGTGTAATACCATTAGTTTTATTGTTGAATTTACCTGGGTAAATTTCATCAAAATCACGCATAGTATGTGCTTTTAAAATATCGCTATGAATTTTAGCAACACCATTTACACTGTGGCTACCAACAACAGAAAGACGAGCCATATGAACTACGCCATCTTGAATGATAGATACTCTGCGTACACGGTCTTCATCATTTGGATATTTTTTGCGAATATCTTCTAAGAAGCGTGCATTGATTTCTTCTACAATCATGTAGATACGTGGTACAAGATTTTTAAACATATCAATTGGCCAAGTTTCTAATGCTTCTGGCATAATTGTATGATTAGTATATGCTACTGTATTTTTAGTGATATCCCAAGCAGTATCCCAATCCATACCTTCTTGGTCAATGAGTACACGCATAAGTTCAGGAATTGCCATTGCTGGATGAGTATCATTGATATGAATAGCAATTTTTTTCGCGAAATCTTTTAAATCACCTTTACGGCGTTTATAATGACGAACAATACTTTGAACGCCTGCAGATACAAAGAAATATTCTTGAGTCAAACGAAGCATTTTACCTTCATAAGAGCTATCTTCTGGATACAAGCAAGAAGTGATTGCTTGTACACGATAAGATTGACGCAATCTTTCTTGTAACTGTTCTCTAGTACCTGATAAAGAAGCAAAATCTTGAGGAACTTCAGCATTCCAAAGACGAAGAGTATTTACTACATTATTGTGGTAACCTACGATTGGCACATCATAAGGAACAGCTGCAACTGTATTATATCCTTCATGAACTAATTTTAAAGAACCATCTTCTTGTTGAGCCATATAAGCATTACCGCCAAAATGAACATCAACTTCTTTGTCAGCTTTGCGATATTCCCAAGCGAAACCATTTTTAAGCCAATTATCAGGAATTTCAACTTGTTGATTATCTATTATTTTTTGTTCAAACAGACCATATTGATAACGGATAGTACAACCATGACCTGGAAGGCCTAAGGAAGCCATAGAATCAATAAAGCAAGCAGCAAGACGGCCAAGACCACCATTACCTAAACCTGCATCTGGTTCCTGTTTAAAGAGCTCTGTAATATCAATATTCAAGTCTTTCAAGGCTTCTTTACAGATTTCTTTCATATCAAGATTGATCAAGTTTGTATTTAATAGACGACCTAATAAAAATTCAATGGAAAAATAATATACTTCCTTGCATTGATTTTCTTCATAATATTTATTAGTCATAATCCAGTTTTCACTGATATACTGACGAACTGTTCTAACTAAAGTCTGATATAATTCTTCTTTAGTTAATTCATTCCAATCTTTACCAAATAACATATTTGCTGTTTTTAAGAAATTTTTCTGTAATGAAGCTCTCTCTTCAATTTGCTTATTGATTATTCCTACACTCACTATTACTTCCCCCTATAAGTTTTTACCTTAATCGCACTACCCTGAAATAAAAACTCTATATTTCTAAAAAAACCAAAACCTATATATTAATATTTTATATTATATAATTTATATTATATATATTATATATATTTATAAATACAGTAATTATCTCATAAAGTCAACTTTAGAGATAATTACTATATTTTTTAACCTATATTATTTTAATATCTTATCTTTTGTTAATCAAATAACTGTATTTTTTTCAATGATCAATGGATAATTTTCAGCACCTTTTAACCATTTACCATCGGATACTACTACATTTTTATCGCAAATTACATTTTCTACTAGAGCATCATCTTGTAATTCACAATTCTGCATGATTACGCTATTTTTAACTTGAACGCCTTTTCCGATTTTAACACCACGGAATAAGATACTGTTTTCTACAGAACCTTCAATTACGCAACCATTTGCAACTAAAGAATTATTAACTTTTGCTTGTTTTTTGTACTGTACAGGAGCTTCATCACGAACTCTTGTATAGATTGGGTTATAACCCATGAATAATTCTTCCCAAATTTCTGGTTCTAACAAGTCCATATTAGTTTTGAAATAGGAAATTGTAGAGCAGATTTCAGATACATAACCTTCATGTTGGAAGCCATAGATATTTAAATTATCCTGATGACGTAAAATACCATCAATCAAGAAATCATAGCCACCACGTTCATATGCTGTAGATATGATTTCCATGAATTTTTTACGGGACATTAAATAAATACCCATGAATACTTTGGAATTTTCATAAACAGCTGGACGGTTAGCAATTTCTGTAACAAGACCATTTTCACCAGTCTGTAAAATAGTTGCATTGTCTGGACGTTCTTTATTTTCAATATGATAAATCATAGTGATATCAGCACCAGTATTCTGATGGAAACGAAGAGCTGTAGTAAAGTCTATATTATAAACAAAACGGCTGTTGCAAATCAATACATATTCTTGTTCAGACTGTCTGATAAAGCTCATATGTCTATAGAAAGACTGTAAGTTACCATTACGGCTATCTTTATCCATTTTTATAGCTGGTAAATAGAATAAACCATCATGACGACGTGCTAAATCCCAGTCTTTACCAGAACGAAGATGGTCTAAGATAGAACGAGATTTTGCTGGCATCATCATACCAATTTTTGTAATACCAGAGTTAACCATGCTAGATAAAGCAAAGTCTAATAAACGATAACGACCTGCAAAAGGTAATGTTGCAATTGGTCTTTTTGTTGTAAGTGTTCTTATTTGTTTATCGTCTTCATATAAATCCATTATTCCGAGAACATTTTTCATAATTATATCCCTCTCTTATTTTATCCCACATTTACATTTTCAGTTGCATCGGAAACAACCATTGGTCGTACAGTTTCACCTTCAGGAATTACTACAATAGTGCCATCGTCACTACCTACTTGAGCAGTTGCTTCAATTTTGCTATTTTGAGCTACAATAGCTTTTTCAACAACAGCATCTGCTTCGATTTTTGCAAATGGCATAATTACAGAATTGCTTACTTTTGCACCTTTAGCAATGCGTACACCTGGGAATATAACAGAATTTTTTACTTCACCGCAAATCATAGAACCTTCACTTACGAGAGAATTTTTAATTTTCGCTTTTGGTCCTACATAATGAGGTGGCATAGCCATATCCACGGAATAAATTTTCCATTTACCATTCATTTCAAATGGTTGTTTTTCTTTTAATAAATCCATGTTTGCTTCCCAAAGGCTATCGATTGTTCCTACATCTTTCCAATAACCTTCAAATGCATAAGAATATAATCTAGCTTGGTCAGCTAACATTTTTGGAATAATATTTTTACCAAAGTCATGACTAGAAGTTTCATCTTTAGCATCATTTTCCAAGTATTCACGTAAGAAATTCCAGCTAAAGATATAAATACCCATAGAAGCTAAATTGCTTTCTGGTTTAGCAGGTTTTTCGGCAAATTTAGTAATACGACCTTCTTTATCTGTGCTCATAATACCAAAACGAGAAGCTTCTTTCATTGGAACTTTAATTACACCAATTGTAGCTTCTGCTTTATTCATTTTATGTGCTTCAATCATTTTAGCATAATCCATTGTATAAATATGGTCACCAGATAAGATTAAAACATAGTCTGGATTAGCTTTATTGATGAAATTAATATTTTGGTAAATTGCATCTGCTGTACCTTTGTACCAATCTGCACCTTTTTCTCTAGCATATGGAGGTAAAATATATACACCACCATTTTTGCGGTCAAGATTCCATGCTTCACCAGTACCTAAGTATGTATGCAATTCTAGTGGACGATATTGAGTAAGTACACCTACTGTTTCAATGCCGGAATTTGCACAGTTACTCAATGGAAAGTCGATGATACGATATTTTCCACCAAATGGCACAGCTGGTTTAGCTATATTTTTAGTTAAAGCTCCTAATCTACTCCCTTGACCACCAGCCAATATCATGGCTAAGCATTCTGTTTTTCTCATAATATAAAACCTCCTGAAAAAAATAAACATAGTCTACACATCTTGTCAATTTAGATAAAATTGCAGGAATTAATCTATAAAAACTATCAAAATTTACACAAACATAACATATTACTTATAAAAACTTAATAATCTTAACAATTGTCGTACATTTTATAAAATTTAGATTAAATAAATTTACACTTCCTTTCTATTTATAAAACTTCTCAAATAAATAAAATTCGTTACATTTTCATTTGACAGTATTACAATTCTATATAAATTTTGTAAATCCTTCTTTTTTTTTAAAATTTTTTAAAAAAATAATAAAAAAAGCAGGACATTAAATTTGTCCTGCTAAAATCAACCCTTTTTTATATTTGCTTATCGCGGAAATTTGTAAACCAAATTTTTTAATCAATTCATCTTTTAAAGATAATAAATCTTCAATTTTTCCTTGTTTTAATTCAATTTCAACTTCACAAATAGGAGCTTTATTTTCTCTTCCTTGAACAAAACCAAGGTCTAAAGCCACTTCTAGCTTAGAGTCTAGCCATGTTAGCTCTATACACTCACGCACAAAATCTGTTATTACTATCGGTAAAAATTTTTTATCCTTTGTAGTTTTAATCAAAGACCAAATGTCTTTATCTTCAGCAAATACATTTATATCTGGTGTCAACTTTGTTACTTTTTTATTAATTTCCACGCGTTCAAACAAACCATCACTGTTTACTTTTCCCGATTTGTACGTTGCTACGATACAATCATTTTCACAGCGTACACGATAAGCGATTTTATGTTTTTGATAGAAATTATCTTCCGTATCATAATAAATAGCCTTCATATCTATACGTTGCCATGATTGATTTTTATTTTCTTGCAAAAATCCACGTATATTTTCTATTTGAGCTTCATCTTTTATTTCCATTTTTACTTCTATTTCTTGATTATTCATGGATTTCCCAACAACCTTTCTCTTTCAATCTCAAGATAGCCTGATGTTTTGCTATTAAACTACTGCGATGAGCAATGCTGATGATTTTCGTATTTGGCAAATGAATTTTCAACATATCATATAAATTGCCCTCTAAATCTTCATCAAGAGCTGATGTCGCTTCATCTAAAAATACAAATTCTGGTCTATATAATAAAATTCGTGCAAAAGCTATTCTTTGTTGCTCACCTAAAGATAAAATTCTACTCCAATCATCAACAATATCTAATTTATCTACTAAATTTTCCAACTTACAAGCTATGAGTATTTCTTTTATTTCTTCATCACTATATTTTTCACTGATCACTTCTTCAACTACAGGATAAGAAATTGCCTGTCTTAAGCTACCAAGTGGCAAATATGGTCTTTGTGGTAAAAATAAAAATTCTTCTTCTTTTGGCAAATAAACATTACCTTTTGCATAAGGCCAAAGACCTGCAAGTGTTCTTAAAAGAGTTGATTTACCCACACCAGAAGCACCCATGATCAATAAAGATTGATAATTCATTAAATCAATTGTACAATCCTTGATTAAAACATCTTTATTTTTATTAGGAAGGAAAACATCTACATTTTCTATACCGACTTTAATATTAGAAGCATTATCTATCATTAAATCAGATTTCAAATCTAAGGCTTCACTAACATGACGATTAAAACCATCTAAACGGCGAACTACAGAGCACCACTGTGCTATAGTTGTATAAGCATCTACAAAATATGACATTGCTCCTTGAACTTGTCCAAAAGCATTTGATACTTGCATAATCCAGCCCACTTGCACCTCTTTAGCAAACCAACGCGGTGCAGCCAATAATAATGGAATGATAATCGCTAATTGACCATAACCAGCTGTAAAACCATTTAAGATTTTTTGACGAGTCATAATATCGCGGAAATTGCCAATTACAATCTTAAATCTAGTCAAGAAATTTTCTAACTCAGGCTTTTCACCACGATAAAAAGCAATCGACTCTGTATTTTCTCTGACACGCATCATCGCAAAACGGAAATCAGCTTCATATTTTTGCTGTTCATAATTTAAATTGATAAGTGCCTTACCCACCTTATGAGTGAGATACGTACCAACGATAGAATATACCAAAGATAACCAAACCATATAGCCATAGATAGTGAATTCATAACTGCCAATAGGCACAGTGATAATTCCTGATAAATTCCATAAAATTACGGTAAATGCTACCAAAGTTATCAATTGACGCACAAGACCAATTGTCAAAGATAAAGTCAACGCTACAAATTGATTAATATCCTCAGAAATACGCTGATCTGGGTTATCCATATCTTTTCCCATCAATTTCAACTTATAATAAGCTCTATTTTCCATCCATCTCACTAAATATTTATCAGTGAGCCATTCACGCCATTTTATCTGCAATAATTGTTGTAAATACACAGAATAAACGCCAATCGCTATATAGATAGCGGCAATCAAGGAAAATTTGCCCACTAAATACCAAAAACTATCAAATTCATAGGCTTGCAATACATCCCAAAATTCTTTATACCAATCATTTACCAATACCGTCAAAAATACACTAGCTAAATTTAAAATTAAAACAACAGCTAAAATACCATAAGCCTTCCATTTTTGTTCAGAACGCCAATATCCTAGTGCTAAAATTTTAAAAGCCTGTAAATAATACATAATTCTTCTTGAAGTCAAACCATACACCTCTATCCTAAAATTAATTTTCATATCTTCTAAAAAAATATGCTAAAATATATATTATGTTCATTTCTTTGATGGCAAAGAAACGAACCAAAGAAAGCCACCGCAGATAAAATTTTAGCTTTGAAAAATATTATCATTTCATACAATGCTTAAAACTCGCTCCGCTCAGACAGTTAAGCAAAAACCGTATTCAATGATAA
>NZ_CFQVBI010000007.1:0-15079 GCF_986095205.1 Megamonas sp.
CATCATAAAAGAAAAGACACCGACACCATTCAGGAACTACCGCCCATCGGCAAAAGGATTGCATCTAATTGATACCTTTTCTGCCTGCACTGGAGAAAAACCGGGAAGGAATTTGATACCGTACTTTTCCGGATTCTGCCGGACATGGACGATAAGAGAACATTAATATGATACCAAAAAACTTTAGGGAAAAATATTATATATATAAATAATATATGAATATATAATATTTGTATATTTATTATATGAATAAATTATATTGAAATATTCTTTTATTGAATATTTGTTTGTATATTTGCGGTGTGAAGTTATAAATATGGTAGTAGTAGTTTTAAAAGCGGCAACTTCTTTCGCTGGTATTGATTATAATGAGCGAAAGAATGAGGAAGGCAAGAGTGAACTTCTTGTTGCAGAAAATTTTGCTATGAATCCAGATAATTTGAAGAAGTCGGATTATATAGCTTATATGGAATCTGTCTGTAGGACTAATCCAGCGGTCAAGGCAAAACAATTTCATGCAGTGATTTCATGTAAGGGGCGTGAATATTCGGCAGATGATTTGAAAAATGTAGCTTTGCAATATATAAATAAAATGGGTTATGGAAATAATCCTTATATGATATATTTTCATTCTGATACAGAAAATAATCATGTACATATTGTTTCTACACGAGTACAGAAGAACGGACAGAAGGTAAAAGATAATATGGAAGCTGTGCGCTCACAGAAAGTCATAAATCAAATAATGAATGTTGATTTAGCTTTGAAGGCTAAAGATGATATTTCAAAATACATGGAGTTTTCTTTTTCTACAGTGCAGCAATATAAGTTGTTACTTGAACAATCAGGATGGAAATTAAGAGAAAAGGATGGATTATTAATTTTGTATAAGGGTGGTGAAAAGCACGCTTCAATTCAATTAGAGCAGATAAAAGATAAAGCTAAACAATATACACCTGATGAAGAAAGAAGAAAACAGATAACAGCTCTTTTATTTAAATATAAGCAAGGACTTTCCTATACAGAACTTCAAACTTTGATGAAAGATAAGTTTGGTATAAATTTAGTCTTTCATACAGGAAAAGGACATACTAAACCTTATGGATATACATTAATTGATTATAGAAATAAGAGAGTTTTGAAAGGTGGGGAAGTTATGGATTTGAAGGAACTTTTAGTAGAGCCGAATAAACAAGCAAAAGTTGAACACTGTAATAGTATCATTAATCTTCTTTTGAAAGATGGAACAAAATATACAATGGATAGTTTCAAGAAATTAATGTTAGATTACGGTTATAGGTTTTCAATGAATGGCACAATATTTATAAATGGTGATGATAAGGCTTTATTGGTTCTTGATAAAAAACTGTTGAAAGAACTTAGATATAATAGCAGAGTGTATGAAGCAAATAAATTTAATGTTGCTACACTTAAAGAAGCCGAGTTGTTAAGTAGAATTTATCATGTGAAAAAAGATGATATTTTGATTCAAGAGCATATGGATAAAAAAAATACTGTCTATTCTGATATGATAAATAGTTATTTGGCTCATAGTTCAGATTTACATTCTACATTAAGAGAAAAAGGAATTCTTTTTGTTGAAGATGATAATTTAGTTTATCTAATAGATAAAAAGAATAAAGTAATCGTAAGTACTGATGATTTAGGAATCAATATTATAAAAGATGGCTATAGTAAAGATAGGATTACTCTAGTTACTCTTGATAAGATGGAAAGAATAAATGTTGAACAAGATTCAGAACTGGCAAGGGGATTTAATCTGATTGATGCTATTTGTGATATTCTTAGCCAGCATATAAATGTACAGCAAGATAAATCTCCTAATAGGAAAAAGAAAAGAGGACAGCAACAAAATTAATAAATATAATAAGATATGATAATATTATTTGGGAATCAGAAAGGCGGTTGTGGTAAAACGACTAATTGCATACAATTTGCCAACTATCTAGTAGAAAAAGGAAAAGAAGTTCTAGTATTGGATTTAGATTTTCAGCGTTCATTATCGGATAGAAGAAAAGAAGATATTGCGACCTATGATAATGAACCTAAATATGAGGTTATACAAACCGATATATCTAATGTTGCTAAAATTATTAGTGATTTTACTAAGGTTGAGCAAGGAAATCTATTAATAGATTTGCCTGGTAAGATTGATGATGATGCTCTGGGAACAATTCTTAAAGCTGCGGATATAATAATATGCCCATTTAAATACGATAAATTTACAATGGATAGTACAGGTTTTTTTATCCAAGTGTTACAGTATTTAAATGTAAAAGCCAAAATATTCTTTTTACCTAACAATATGAGAACTGCGGTAAGATATGAAACAAAAGAACAGGTAGTTGATATTCTTAAGCAAGTTGGTTTTGTTACAGATGAAATACCAGCTTCTGTTGCTATGGAACGTATAAATACATTGGCAATTAGTAATGAGTGTATTGATAAGGTGAAGAATGCTTATGATTATATCATTCAAGAAGGAGCAATAAAATAAAATATTCTTTTAATAGATATTTGTTATAAAGTTATTCATTTATTGTATATATTTGCACATGGCTGATAAATTAAGGAAAAAGCAAAATGAAGGTATTTCTAGTGTTCTGGAAATAGCTAAAATGATAAGAGGTGAAGAATTGCATGGGAGTAGTATAAATGAAGCTCCTATTCAAGAAGCTAAATATGAAGTTGAAGAGGAGAAAGAACCACTTCATGTAGAAATGGAAACAACTTCTTCGGAAGTTTTTAATTTTAATGGCTCTAGTGACATGGATTTGACGGACTTATTAGAGTACATTAAAGGAAAAAATTATAATTGCAAGGAAGTTCTATATGTTGATACAGATGTAAAAGAGGTGTTTGGGTTGCTCAAAGCTAAAGCCAAAATACCTATTTCATCTTTAGTTTCGTTTATTTTGGAAGATTGGTTAACTAAACACCGTAGCGACATAAGTTCTTTGATTAAGCAAAAAAAGAACCGTTTTCTTTAGTACAGAAAAAGGGTCGTTTTGTGAAACAAAAGATTTTGGTTAGGCTAGTTTAGAAAACACTTTTCTTTTTTTTGTTTTATGGTATCAATTTTTTGCGTCCGGCTTCCGGCTGCTTTTTGTATTTGGTATCAAAAGGTCGTTCTGCAGGGTGTGCCAGGAATGATAATTCGGTATCATTTCATCATGCCATGTTTGCCCATCAGTGCCGGAACTCCGAAAAGTACGGTATCACAAATTCTTTAAAGTAATATTGAAAATAAAAGAGAGTATTTGGTACTCTCTTTTATTTTATTAAGGCTGTAATAAATTGATGGCTTTTTGAAGATTAGCTTCTAGCTCTTTTTTAGCGTTTGACATAGCATCCTCATAGTTTTTTTCTGATTGTCTTATAATTTCTATTATAACAGAATTATAATTGGCTTTTTGTGCTTCATCTTCTTCTGTATTAGAAATCAGATAAAACTTTTCACTAAATATTAAATCTATAAAAACATAGTTAGAATAAAAATTCAGCACTTGAAATAAAAGTTTTAGGCTGCCCCCTTTTCCTAGTTCAAGATTTGAAATCGCATTTTGTTTACAGTTCAGCTGTTCTGCTAATTGAGCTTGGGAATATCCTATATGCTCTCGGATTTGCTTTAACCTTGTGCCTAAAATTGGTAATGTAATGTTATACATATTGTTCTATTACTGTTTCTACTTCGTCGTATATTCTCTTAAAGTTTTTTTGCAGTAATTTCTCTCTATTATCTGCTGTCCCAAAGTTATATACTTTTGGCAGTTCTTTGTAGGCTTCTTCTTCTTTCTTAATTTTTTTTAAATCTAAATTGGTTTTGCAATGGTACATCGCTGTTGGAAAATTATCTTCTTGTCCAAAATCTAATGCAACTTGCCCTACTAATGTACCAGCTTGTAATGAAGATATTTTGGATGCCGGGATAACAAAATCCATTTGTTCATTCATATTAATTGTTGTTTCGTTTCTTCTGATAGTAACACCTTCTTTTACTTGCTTAACTTTTCCAAATAGTTTTTGTAGCCAATCTAAAGTTTCAGGAGCTTTAGCTTGCCCGGATAAAGTGTTACCTATAATAGAAGTTATAGTTTTTGCGGTAGCTTTGCCGTATTGTTCTTCTAATTGCGGTAGTTCCTGTAATCCCAAACAAATTGAAACCTTATTGCTACGTGCAGTAGAAAGTAGTGTTGCAAGTTGATAAAAATATAATGTGGGGCATTCATCTACTATGATTGAAGTAGGGTAGTTACCTTTTGTATTGACAAGTCTAGTTAATCGGTTAATGATAAGTGCATTTAAAGCACTATTCATGCTTTGTGTTTTAGGGTTATTTGCAATGATAAGATAACTAGGGTCTTTTTTATCTGATACTTTTAAATTGAAATCATTGCCACTAAATACCCAAAAAGATTCTTTAGTTGCTAGTCTTGATAACTGTACTTTTAGACTTGCCATCTGTCCTTCTAATTGGTCCACTGCTCCTGATTTATATGCAGCTTCAAATGGGGAAACTAGTGATTTTAATTCAGGTTCGGAAAAGAGGACTTTAAAAAGTACGTCATATTCTTGATTAAGGAAAGCCAGTACATGCGGTAAATCTGAATATTTGCCATTCTCGTATCTAGACCAAAAATAAATAGAAGCTGCTAACAAGTTTACTGCTGATGTTTTAAAAAAATCGCTATTACCTCCACTTCCTTTGTCGCCTTTTTGTAAACTCTCATATAATGCTTCTGCCGTTTCTGTTGCATCTGCTAGGATTTCTATATATTCTCGTTTCAATGGGTTTATTCTTCTACTATATTCAATATCAGAAAAATTAATGACATTGAACTTGAAATTACTTGGTATTTTTCCTAATTGCTTGTTCTTTTGATAATTATAATATGCAATTTTGGCAAGTTCAGGAAATTTGAAGTCGTAAACAACTTCTGCAAATCCTTTAGCTGAATGTTGTCTTATAAAAGAATTTATGACAGAAAAAGATTTACCACTTCCAGGCGTTCCTATTACGAAAGTTCCACGAAAACAGTTGCATATATTCAGCCACCCATTATGCCACTTTCTATTGTAGAAAAACTTCATCGGAATATTGACAGAGAATTCTGTTTCTACCTTGTCTTTAGATTGTTCAAAGCTTTCATTCTCTATATTAAATCTATCTTTCATAAAGTTTGATTTAATACGTTTGGAAATGTTATCTAGAGCTGAATTTATTAATGTCGCTCCAATTATTGATAGTATAATGTAAGCTATATTATACCATTCTAAACTAGTTTCTCCTTTTTCTTTAAAGAAAAGAAAGCATATACTTCCAAAGAACATTATGAATCCAAAGATTAAAGGAAAAATGATTTGTTTAGTCGGGTCTAATTCTAAATCCTTTTTTGAACGTGTTCCAATGCAAGTAACCATTATAATAAAGAATGTAAATAGTTTACTATAAAGAATATTAGAATAGATAGGAATTTTTGCCATTTTTGATAATAAGGGCATAATTTGTTCACTAAAGGGAAAATGAACAAATAGTAGAATCTCTATGCAAACAGTTATATAAATGAATGCTTGCATGAATCCATATAGTTTTTGTAACTCTTTGCTTTCTTCCATGATTTAATCGGGTATTTTAACTTTTTCAGGTTCCTCACATTGAAAAGCCTTGAAATCTTCTATAGCTAATTTCAAGTCTTCTAAAAAATTGCTATTGCAACCTTTTTCTACTGCTATCTGGTAATATGCTTCCATTGCTTGGACGGAACAAATATCTGTTCCGCATATTACAAAAGCTGGAATGTCTTCTAATAGGCACTTGTGTAATAATCTTTTTTGGTCTTTCATTTTATTAATTCAAATGAAAATACCACTCTTTTATGCAGTGAGAGTGGTATTGGTTTTTATTTCTTGGTATCATAATAATGTTCTCTTATCGTCCATGCCGGGCAGAACCCGGAAAAGTACGGTATCAAATACCTTCCCGGTTTCTCTCCAGTGCAGGCAGAAAAGGTATCAATTCTACTGGTAATTTTCCTGTCCGAATATATGTTGAACCATTGCATAATTTTCACCACTGTTAGACTTATGCAGCTTATCATCAATAAAAATTTTTACTTCGACTGTCTTAGGTAGCTGTAAATTTTCAAGGTTTTCTTCATCTTTAGGTATAGGGTAGGCAGATAGCCATAAATATGTTCCTTGTTTGGCTTCTTGCTCAAATGTGAATGGACTTTCTACAATAATTTCTTTGGCAGCTTCTTCGGGAGCTTCGGAAGAAATATCTACTCCTACTGTATAATGTATTAGAAGTTTGAAATTTTCTGGGTCGCTTACGGTAGCTTCATAACGTACTTTTCCTGTATCTCCTGTAGGTGGAGTATCAGGGTCGTTGTTATCGTCTTTATTGCATCCAGACAACATAAGGCTTAAACCAATCATTACTAATGATAAATACTTTTTCATATTGTTTCTTTTAAATAGTTGATAATTCAATGTGTATCGTTCCATTTGCAGCATTATATGCTACTTCCTCAATATTGGTGAACCGTCTTATTGATTCTTTCCATTCTTCTGTTTGTGGATTGTGGTAATATTCTTCTTCTAATAGACTTATCAAATTATTTATTTGTTTGTCAGATAGATAAATCTTTTCTCCAACCCTTGGAACTACAGGTAATTGGATTGGTATAGAAATATTGTTCACACCATCTATAGGAATATGGATGTTTATTTCTATCATAGCCATTTCATGTTTAGTATATTTTTGGACGGCTTAAATTTAACAACTTCCTTTTCTGGAACTTCTACAGGTTCTCCAGTTGCCGGATTTCTAGCTATCCGAGCTGGTTGAATAATCTTTTTGAAAGTACCAAAATCTTTTATAGAAACATCTTTTTCTCTTAGATTTTGAGATAATTCTTTGAAAAAACTATCAATTATTTCTGCTACTTCTTTTGTTGGTTTATTTGCCTTTTCAGCAACCTTTTTGATTAAATCAGTCTTATTCATTTGCATATCAATAATATTTAATTACTTAAATCACTTAAACAAATTTCAGGAATAATTTGGGTATAGTCTTCTGTATCTGGTCTATAATGTATTGATTCAACTATATTGACCTCACAGATAACATCATATACCCATGCTTTAAAATTTCCTTCTAAATCATCCTCACCATCATTGAATTTATTAAAATCACTTTTAGCTTCATCTGTTAGATATTCTAATAAATTTTGATAGGTAAATTCATTCTGAAACATTATAATGTGAGGTGAAATTTCTTCGCCTATCCTTGGAAGATGCGGAAAATTCCAATCACCCTTTACGCTCATTCCTCTCTCTTTAAAAAAATGGCTATAAATTATAAATTTTATTTTCATATTAGTTTTATTTTAAAATCATCGTTCAGTACAAGCTTTCTTTCCATCGGTTGCCCGTTTTTATCACGAAATCCAGTTAACACAGGTGTTTCTTTTTTCTCGCAAAGTTCTATTGCTTCTTCGGGAGTTATAGAACGTCCTGACATTTCACGCCAAATGACAAAATCACATTTTATGGTTTCATTTCTATAGTTGGAACAATTATAGGCTTTTTTGTTTATATATAAGTTTCCTCCACACTTAGGACACTTACACAATGTATTATCAAAAGAAATATCTAAGTTCTCTGTTAGAACCAGCCGTGAAGAAAAATCATTTCCTTCTCTTGATTTAAATCCAGTCATAAACGGTGTTTTTTTACCTTTGGCAAGTATTTCTGCTGCTTCCAATGGTATTTCTCTTTGTGCAATAGTTTTGGGTATATAGAGGTTACAAACTCTGTTGTTGTCCTTGTCCTTTTGCGAATACCCTTTACAAGCATATCCATTTAGTAAAATTTCAATTTCTCTACCACACACAGGACACGGAGTTTCTAATACTTCATTTACGAAAGAAGGAATAACGATTCCATTTTCGATAGTCAGATATGCAGAAAAAGGAACTCCTTTTTTATTATGGAAGTCATGAAATATATCTGTTTTCCCTGTTGTTATTAATAGCCTGGCTATTTCTTCTGTAATCTCTTTTCCCCAATATGAATGATAAATATTAAATGTACATTTGTCATTCATGTTTTTGAAGTAATTACAGGAATATCCTAAACTACCTTTCATTATGTGTCCTTTCTGGCAAATAGGGCATAAGCCTAAATCTTTGATTGTATCATTATCCATTTAATATCCTCCTTTACTAATCCATTTAATGCCGTTTAAAATATTATCTACTTTTTGTTTCCCACTATTTACATATTTAAATTGTCCGGGTACAAGTGTTTTTAGTACTCCAGCTCTTTTAGCGGATTTCATTTGTCGGCATACAGCGTATGCAAGTCCTCGCATTCGTCTAAGTTCATTGACCACATGAATACATAAATCTATCCTTTGCTTATTATCCATAAGATTTTTTTCACCGCCTTGCAATGCTATATTGTTTATGTATATCATTAAATCTACACTTCGACTGATAAGTTCATACTCTGTTTTTGCAATTATGGTTAATAATTTGGGGTCTCCAACTGCATATTTAGCTGCTTCGGATTGATACTTAGCTATGTCTCTAGCTAAGGTTGAAGCATAAATAATATCCTTTCCATTTTTCACAACTGCATTAACTGTAGAAAGATAGTTGTATGTCTTTTCCTGTAAGGATTGAATTTGACTCATTTTTTGTTGAATTAAAATTTGAAAGTTACGGATTTTTGTTTCCTCACTTTGTATATCTTTCAGTACACCTTGTTGCGCCTGATGGGAATAAACCAATGTTCCAATCATTGCCGGGTCAATGACAATAGATTGTGCTAGTCCTTTTATGTTGCCCAACAGTAACATTAGGGAAAAAAATAAAAGCACTCTTTTCATATCATTATCTGTTTGTAAATTCATATATTCCTTTTTTCTTTTTTTGTTCTTCTACTCTATTTCTGATAGTTTGAATTATATCACTATTAGCTTTAAGACCATTCATCAGTAGTTCTGGTGTTGATTTATCGCCAGAATAAATGTAGATATTGGTGTTGTTTATTAAAGACTGGATAAAACTTTGCTTTTCTTCGTAATCATATACCCGATATAATTCTATGTAGTTAATCCTTTTTGAAAGTACTCCTTGATATATTTTTATTTGCTCTCTAGTTATAATCCATTTTGTACAAAGTAACATTGAAATATATCTGTAGAAAATTATAAATATCGAACAATACTAATATCGTTCCACTGATAAATTTTAATAATTCATGTTCTCTTATATATTTACTAAAAATGAACACGAAAATCGCTAATGTAATTAAAAGGAAATTCTTCATTAACCAATATCGGAATTTAGGCTTTAATACAATATCATCAGAAGCTATGTTTGTTCCATCATTCATAACTTAATACTTTTTTTTTGTTCATGTTGTTTCATTAGAATTTCATTGAAATCTTTTGCTTTTTCTGCTTTATGAGAAATCATAGGAGCTATTATTTTGCTTTTTTCCCTAAAACTTTCTAGTGAAACGTCATTTTTGTTAATAGTGAATTCTCTACCCTTAGTTTTAAACAGCACATCATCTTTATTTTCTTTTATTGTCACTTCTGTATTACTAATGATTCCAGACACTTTAATATCATACAAATTACCGTTTAAATCATTATCAAAACAGGTATGTACTTTAGCTTGTGGGTATCGCAATAAAGTGTTTTTTATTTGATTGACTGAAATGTACCCTCCTACACTACAAAAAACACTTTCTTCTAATTTGATTTTGTTAGCATTGAGCTGATAGAAGCTCATAGCATCTAAAGCGGATTCTGCAAAGTATATATGTTTTGCCATTTGGGGGTGTGGGCAAAAATCAGCAATCCAAAGCGAGTTACTTTTATCTCCTCCGGCAGCCATTCCTTTGAATCCATAGTTTCTTAATTCGTAATTTGTTACTTTGTTGTCTTTATCTGTTGGATTAATATAGGGAAAACCTATATTATAATAATTGCCGTTTCCTTGTAAGTCTTTAACCCTTGTGATAAATGGGAGAAACTTCTCTACGACTTGATGATTTATATTTCTTTCATTTGTGAGAAATCTTAAATCAGCGAGTGTAGTAGGAAATTCTTTATATCTATCTCTGTCAAAAGATTTGTTTTCTGTTTTTACAACTTTGAATGCTTCATATTTAGGACTATAAGGCTCATTTGCGTAATGTCCTAAAATCATATTAATTCGCACAAATGTATTTTGATGTTGGAATTGTGGGAAGTCGTTAATATGATTTTTGATGAACTGAATTAAATCTCCACCTTTATAATTCCTATCATAGTAGTGTTCTTGTACACTATGAGGATTCTTGATGATGATTTCATCCAACTTGTTACCTGCTCCGTCTGTCAGTTTAAAAACAGGCGAAACCTTTCCTTTGCTAATGTCTTGTTTATATCCTAAATCTTCAAGTATTTGAATGATGGATATTTTAGCCTTATAATCGTCAAATGTTAGCATAATATTATAGTTTCATTGTTGGAGTATCATTATTTTTTCCGTAGGCTCTACCATATCCGAGAATAGATGCTTCTTGCTTCGCTGTTGCTTTAATAGAACTATCTATTTTATCCATCTGGGTAGATATTTGTTCTCCGACAGTTTGTTTAGTAGCTTCCCTAGAGCTGGAGTATGTTTTTTCTACTTCCTTGTAAGAAGCATAATCCTTAGAAAGTTTATGTTTCTCTAAAAAGGCAGCCATTTCGGTGGGTTTATCTTTAAAAATTTCATCAATCCCTTTAGCTCCTTTTTGGGCTACAAACTCTAATCTTTCTTTATCAGATATATATCTTTCTTTCCCTATTGTTTGTTCTTTCTTTTCAGTCGCTTTAATTTCTATAGTATTTGCATCTTTGATTGATAATCCATTTCTGGCATTCAAATCTAGTTTTACTTTTGCAGCTTTGTTTAGTTCCTCGTTTACTATGGTAATTTCTTTCCCATTTTTGAGATTTTCTTGCTGCATAGGAGTTAGTTCTATTCCTCCAAGTTTTTGGGGAATATGAATGTCTTTTGCTTTTATTGATACTATCTCATTAGTATCTTTGTCACGTTGGTGCAATGTTCTTTCTCCTTTTGAATTAGTCTTTACTACGACATTATCAGCTTTTAGGGCTTTTATTTCATCCTTAGTAAAGGATAAATCATTTTTTATTTCTTGTCGTTTAGGAATGAGTAAGATAGCAATCCCAGCGATTGGGTAAACTACAGTAATAGCTGCGATTGCTAGTTTTCTAGCATTGATACCATCAATTTTGATGCGTTTACCTTCTTCTTTGAAATCAATTTCGTTGGCTTTTAATTTAGATTTATTTTCAGGTGTATTCTCGGCTGTTATATATTTAAGAGTTGTTGCTTTTCCTTCAAAATGGAGTTTCCCATTTTCTGTTTTATAAGACACTTTTTCATTGTCTAGAAGTGTTCTATTATCAGGAGTATCTTCAATGGAAAAATTTAGCATACCAGTTTTTTTCCCATTTCTGATATTTGCAATATCTTCAGGGCTTAAATTTTCCGGTTTAACTCCTACTTCATTAAACTTGCTCCAATCTATATCAACATATGAACCTTTACCATCTAGGGTTTGGTTTTGTTCATAAGCATATCGATAAAGGTCTTCTCCTTTATATGCAATTTTATTTTCAAGGTCAATGACTGTAAATCCGTCTTTATATCCTTCATTCTTATTAGCACCTTGTTTTATATCATCCCATTTTATAATTGCAACATTGTGGTTTTCTCGTAAATATTGGCTATATTCTTGGAAATTATTGCTAGCTTGTTCTTTATCAAAGAAACTGATTATTCTTTCTTTAGATTGCTCTAACAAGGATTCTCTATTATCTCCTAAATTGCCAAGTTTAAGTGTATTCAGTGGATAAGTATATGTTTCATTACCTTTGGAAAAGATAATATCACCATTTCGATATTCTTCTGAATATCCAAGAACTGCTGCTATGGCTCGGAATTGTCCGGCATTTTCATAACTATATTGCAGGGCTTCAAAACTTTTCTTTTCTTCCATTTTATAATTTGAATTTATGTTCTACTTTAGATTGAGATTCATTTCCAAGTGACGGCTTTTGTCCTTTCATGTATTCTATATATTCATTTCTGTTTTTATCAGTATGAATAGTTCCTATAATTTGTGGGTTATGCCGGTCATAAGCTATTTTCTGTTGCTGCTCGAAGTCTAGGAATTTTATTCCTCTTGGATTATTTAAATCTAATCTTATGGCAATTTTTTCTTTGTCAACGTTTAAAATCAATTCCTTGCCTGATTTTAGAGTTTCCTTTTGTTGCTTATCCAGCTCAACACCTTTTATGTTTGAAGGTATTGAAATGCTTTTGATTTTTGTTTTAAGCAATTCGTTTGTTTCAGGGTCTAATTGTACAAGATATTTTTCATTGTTAATAGTTTTTGTTATTATTTCGTTATCTTGAAGTCGTTCTAACTCCTTTGGCTTAAGATTTATATCATTCATTATTTCTTGTCTGACTGGATGAATTTTAACGCCAGCATTGTTACTGTCTTTCCAGTACAAACTTATTTTTCCTTTCATACTTATTTCTTCTCCATTGTTATCGTGAAAAGAAAGGTCTAGTAAACTGGTTCTCTTTCCTGATAATAGAGCTGTGATATTTGCCTTATCCAAAGACCATATCTGTTTTTTTGATATTCCTATTAGTTCTAATTCTTTATATGGAATATCATTTTCATTAAAAATAGCTTGCTTTTTATCCATGTAATGTATATTTTTGCCCAAAAGTAATAAAAATATCAATATGAAGAATAAAATTATCATGTTTTTGCTTATTCATTGTTTTTTTCAGTGAATGGCTACTGTCAGTTTAATACGGTATTACAGAAAAAGGATATTCCTAAAGCGGAACCTGTATTAGCAACGACAGAAAATAAATTGATAGAAGAAAAAGAAAAGGCTGTTGTCGTCAATGATGCTTTGACTACAGAACGGCTTGCATACTGGAAGCAAAGAAGGTATTTATCTTTGCCCATTGATTCAATGGTGATAACTTCCCATTATGGTAAAAGAAAAGACCCATTTACTGGAAAAATAGCAAATCATAGAGGGATAGACCTTAAAGGCAACAACGACTATGTTTATTCGATAATGCCGGGAATGGTTGTAAAAACAGGAAAAAATAAAGGGTTGGGCAATTATGTAGAAGTGCGTCATGGTGATTTTACTTCTATCTATGGGCATTTATACAGTGTGCTTGTAAATGCGAAACAAGCTGTTGAAGCTGGGCAACCAATAGGTATTAGTGGAAGTACCGGGCGCAGCACAGGAGAACACTTACATTTTCAAATGGAATACAAAGATAAGACTATAGACCCTAAGCCAATTCTTGATTATATTAATGAGGTAATCAGAACCGTTAAAGGACAAATTTCACAGCAAATAGATAATGAGTTAAGACGCAGATAAATAGAAAAAGAGGATTGGAAAAGCCAGTCCTCTCTTTTTATTTGAATCAGAAGAAACCTTTTTTTAATCCTTTTTCTTGTCTTTGAACTTTTTCTAGTGAAGATTGAAGTTGTGATAGTGCTTCTTTCATTCCTTTTTTTACTTCAGGATTCGTAACGGATTCAATAAGTTCTTTTCCTCTTTGAATGTTAGTGTTAAGTATTTCTTTATTCTTCATCTGTTTTGAACGACTTTCATCTATAAAAATAGATGGCATACTTTTGCAACTCCATTCACCATTTACTAGATTGAAATCTTTAATTCTTTCTTTCGCTAAGTAAGTGTGGATAGAAATCTTATCTACAGCTTTGTCGCTGTATAATTGGTTTGCAGACTTCATTAGTCCATTTACGGCTTTATTATGTGAATCAATGTCGGCTAATCGTCCTTGTCCTTTCTTTAATATTTCTTCTTGATACCTGTTATAAAGCCCAAGTTGAGTAAATTCTTTTGGAGCTGCGATAATGTATGCTTCAACTCTAAATCCTGCATCCTTAAATTTTTGTGCTGTCTTTAAGGGTACATCAGGATTTCTCATAGTTCCTTCTATGATGATATTACATTTTCGCTTAATGGCTTCTTCTATTAATTTTTCAGTGAAAACACTAGAAAAAATCTGAGTTTCAATGGGGTATTTAATAGGGTCTTTTATTAGCTCTTTATTAGGGTGGAAAGGTCTGTAAAGGTCACCATTAACTGTAAGAAAATTCTGTAATGGATGGTCTGCTTCTGCAACACGTATAAGTGTGCTTTTCCCACAGGCTGGTTGTCCACCTAAAATTATAGCAATCGGATTTTCAGAGGCACTTTTTCCTTTAAAAAATGCCTCTTTTCTTGCTTCAAAAATGGCTTCTACTTCATAGCGTTGCATAGTATGCCTTCAATTTGGGTGCATAATAGTTTTCTATCTTATCCATGATAGATAAGCGTACTTTTTCAGAAACTTCAAACTGTAGTAATCCATTTGCTACTTCTTCCTCTGTGGTAAGTATATCCAATTCTTTGTATAACAATTCTTTCTTATTTTCATCCTTCTCTTCTGATATTTCATCTATTTTCATCATGCGGAGTGTCCCGATAATGTCGAGCGCAACATCCAAGCTCATTTCTTTATTCATAAATTCAATGTCTTTATTGTTCCACTACAAAGATACTTAAAATAAGATTACCATAAACTTATAGAACTGATTAGTTTGTAAATAGGTTCTTTGAACTTCTTAAGATTTTTAATTAATATAATGTATTTAGTGATTCCTAATTCATTAAAGATTTCTGCATACATTTTTATTAGGGGCTTTCTATAGTAGATGGTCAATCCTATTATTGCAATGCAAATAAAAATCAAATAGACTAGTTCACTATACGCATAGATTGCTAATACAAGAACTCCACTCATAGCCCATGAAAGACTACTTAAAAGAAATCTTAAGATATTCATAATTTTGTTTGCTGTTCTTTATACTGGCAGCCAAACCAGCTTTAAAGGTTTGTTTATCTCTTTATTTTCAATACTCAAAG
>NZ_CFQVBI010000008.1:0-4236 GCF_986095205.1 Megamonas sp.
AACTTTAGGGAAAAGAAGATTCTTCGTGTTGCTCTTTCTGGAAGTGGAGTATATTAATCATATATTATATGTTTATAGGTTTATAGGTTTATATATTATATATTCATATATTATTTATATATAGTGTTTTCTCTTTGTTCTTTTTCCCTAATGTTTTATATCAAAAAACCATAGGGACAAAAACCCAACTTTTTAAAATACGCTTTTTTTAGATAGGGACAAAAACCCAACTTTCATTTGAGTTGTTGTATCATATAGAGCCTTTTTTAGTTAATATATGTTCTTTTCCCTAAAGTTTGTGTTAAGATAATAAGAAAAGTTCCTTTTTTAGAGGTTTAGGTGATAAGAAAAGTTCCTTTTTTGTGTTTGGTATGATTATCAGGTTTTTTTTATCAGCTAGTGATGGTAGTACCCTTTAAAATGAAAAGGTAACTGTTTAAAAATCAACGATTAGTCACAAAAAGCTAGGGACAAAAACCCAACTTCTTAGGGACAAAAACCCAACTTCTTAGGGACAAAAACCCAACTTCTTAGGGACAAAAACCCAACTTTTACACCATCCATAGGGACAAAAACCCAACTTTTATTCATCTTCTTTTTCTTCTCCAATCATTCCGGGGAGTATTTCTACCTCTTTTAATAATACGGATAAACAATATTCTGCTTTATTTGAAATTTTATTCCAGTTATCTCTAACATATTCGCCTAGATAAAGCATCTTAGTTACTACTGCTTTATAGTTGTTTAAGGTAATCTGTGGAATAAACTGCTGCAAATGTTCGTCCTTCATTGCAAAGTGTAAAGAACAAAAATTCGTTATCATCTTCTTTTGTCCTTTTAATAGTTCTTCTTCCTTCTTTGATAATGCAGACTTAATAACTTTGAAATTAAGTTTATAAGGCTGTGTATCGCCTGAATTACGATAAACTTCTGCCATTTCAAACCAGCAATCAGCCTGTTCAAACAAATCTTCGTAAACAGGGCGTATTACACGTCTATATAAATCTTTAAACTCGGGGTATTTATCCTCTAGTTTTAAGAATTTCCGAAATCTATCCACATAAATAGAGAAACCACCTTTTTCTTTCCACGAACTAATCAGCATATACATTCTTATTGTATATCTACTTTGCGCTCTTAAGGCTATCTCTTTTATATAGCGTGTAAAGCCTCTATCAACATTAATGAAAACTTTAGCGACCTCTCTATCCATTTCTAAAGAAAAACCTCTTGAATAAGGAGTTTTAGGTATATTTGCCTTTGTAAATAAACCAGTAATAGACCAACTTTCCTCACCTGTTATGGGGTCTTTGACATCAAACTCTACAGGAATACTGATTAATTTACGAACCATACTTTTTACTTCCTTGTATTGGTCTGGACTAACGCCCAAATCCCGATATGCAATATCTACTCTTATACGGTCTGAATATTCTTGAAATAAAGATAATTGCTCGCATGGAATAGATGTACCATATTTATCTAGATGCTGAATACTTAATTCTATGACATTCTGTAATTTCTCTATAACAGCTATTAAGATTCTAATCTGTACTGTCTTAAAATCACCAGCCATTAATGTAACCACATTAGGTTGTTTCAGCCATGTGGGATTTTCTGGGAGTTCCACAGGAAGATTTGTACGAGGATGCCCTTTTCTAATTCTAACAATCTCACCGTCTATTTCTTCTTTTTCTTCTTTCACCGCACGTTTTCGGGCTTTTATTTCTCTATTTACCATCGCTTATTATTTTGACTGATTAATACACCAAAAAAAAGTAGAATAAAGAACATAAACATAAACTTGGCTATATAAAATAGCCCTATGAGAATCATTCTAAATATAGCAATGATAACTTCTAATAGATTTCTTATTATGTTCCTCCAGTTCATTTTCTCTGTTTTATAATTCCTGTCGCCAAAGCTCCGGCTGCACTATTGTATAACCAGCACTTTGCAAATATATTCTTTTAAATTCATCAGGCAACGCTCCTTCAAGGAATAACTTTTTATGCCTTGATGCAGTTCGGCGGTCATATGGACTATTTTTAGACCAACCTCTTTTAAGGATTAGTTCCTTAAAGCATTCATCTAATGTTTTTGCTTTATCTATCATAATCTTTTCGTAAAGAAATTATAGGGTTTTTCATCCCTTTATACATTTCACAAGGATTTCCTAATAGTTCGCACATAACAAAATGTATTATCTTCCCTTCATCCAATGGTGGATTTGATTTATTTGCTAATTCTACAACTAATGTATATTGATAACTATAATTCTCAATAACAATTTCTTTTTCATTAGAAACTTCATTATAAATCTTCCTGTACTTATGCCATAAAGATGTATTAAAAAGCTCTACAGTAAGGTAACTGTTTACCTGCTCTGTTGTATAGTCTTCTGGTAAACGTTCCCCTGTAAGTCTATAAACAGCCTCCATTTTTGCTTTTTTCCCTACAAACTTTTTTTTCCCAATCATCTGACAAGAAGGAAGTTCATCCCTAGATATAAAAGGCTTCAAATCTGACACCCTACGATATACCTTATATTCAATAAACATTCTATCTATATTTTGATTATATGACATCTATTCCCTTTCACACTATTCAAAAAATTATGGTCATTTATCCCAATCATAATTATCGTAATCTATTTCCTTTCCTGTAGCATGGCATTCAGCTACATAATCAGCCCATTTTTTTCGCTTCGTCACATCAAAAGGCATACGTAGAAACTCATCCTTCCAAGGCTGTATAAAGTAACCAAAATCGTGTTTGTTCGTTACATACTGAACAGCATCTCTAATGGCGTTATACTCATATCCTTCTTTCAACAATGGTTCGTCACCCAGTTTAGAGTATATGTTTGCCACTTCCCGAAGCATCTTTGCAAATTCTTTGTATGTGGCAAAATTCTTTTCTTTTTTATCCATGACAGGTATTTTCTTTCTGGTTTTAAATATTAATCTTGTTCGATGAAAGTGTTAGTAGTATTCAACACTCCGGCTGAATCCCGATTTTTACCATCACGCACAAAAAAACTATCGCTTAACAGCCTTTCATAATCGATTTTATTCATAAGAATAACACTCGCATTGCCATCTATATACAGTTTGCATTGCATGAATTGAGTTCCTTTTACTTCCTCAATTACATCTATTTGCATTGTTCTTTTTTTACTCATATCTAATCTTAAATGAATTTTTTATTGTATTCTTTTATAGCCATCTGTAGCTCTTCAGAACTTGAAGCCTCATAAGTCTCATCTTTATTACAATAGCAATAGCTGCTGCCGTAACTGCACACATTGAATGTATTGTTCAGCGTTTCGCCATATTCCCATCGTGCATTCGGATTCGGTATCCTACCTTCCTGAAGCCACTGCCATTCCGTTTTCATATTCTCACGAAAAGCCATAGCTTTCTTATATTTATTTTCTCTTTCCTTTGATGCTTTATTATATTCCTTTTGCTTTGCTTTAATTATAGCATTTGCAGCTTCCTTATCTTCATGTACTTCATGTTCACTATAATATATTGCTTTCTTAACATGAACACAATTAGTCCACCGTTCTTCACCTACTGCATCAGGATTAAGAACATAGCCCTCTTTAGCCCATTGTAAAGCCGTTAATTCTTTCATGTCTTATTCATTTCTGTTCGTAAATACTATCAAACTATTTATCCAATTCCTTTTCTAACTTTTCCCTGTCAATCTCTGGAAACAGTTTAAGAACAAGGTTTAGCGAATCGCAATAATTATTTGAATATTTTTCTCTACTCCAATCATAAATTTAATCCTTTCACATTTCTATTAATTGACTATTAATCTGTAGCTTTCTTCAATGCTTCAAAAGAAGACACGTAATCATCAACAGCTTTATTTAACGCTGTATATTTATCTTTCCACGTTACTTTTTGCCGTTGTGTTTCAATATACCTATCATTCAATTGTGCATAATTCTGAATGGCAAATCTAATAGCTTTAGCATCTGTTTTTTCACCAGATAATTTTTTTAAATTTTCCAACTCTGCACAGGCTGCATCGTCTAAGCGTAATGTAAACTCTTTTTTCATAAAAGAATGATTAATGAATTAATACTGAAAAATAACCCTAACAGTTGGCTATGAAATGGATTTAAGAAGCAATGTTTCATAATTTTGTTTGCTGTTCTTTATACTGGCAGCCAAACCAGCTTTAAAGGTTTGTTTATCTCTTTATTTTCAATACTCAAAG
>NZ_CFQVBI010000009.1:0-9639 GCF_986095205.1 Megamonas sp.
AACAGGTACACAAGTAAATGCAACAAGTACAGAAGGTAGACAAGATGTAGATATCTTCCGTGCACAAATGGAATTTTATTTCTAAGAATAATATTATATTGTAAATAATAAAAGAGCTTAGTTTTGTATTTACAAAGCTAGGTTCTTTTATTTAATTATAAAGTTTTTTATAAATATAATAATCTATATTTTTAGGAGATATTTTGATGTTATTAGAAGAATTAGTTAGTAAAAATTTAAATAAATTAAATCCTACAGATTTAATAATATGGAGATATATTTATGCTAATAAAGCTGAATGTCCATATATGTCAATTTATAATATAGCAATCAATTGTAATGTTTCTAAAACAACAGTACTTCGTTTTGCTAAAAAATTAGGATTAGATGGTTTTAGTGATTTAAAAACTATGTTAAAGATGGAATTAAATCAAAAGATAGAAAATTCTTCAATAGATATAGCACAAGCAACTATTAATTTATGTGAACAAGTAGGCAAAGGGATTGCTAAGCAAGATTTTACTAAATTAAATAAATTATTATATAATGCAAAAAGAATATTTGTATATGCTTCAGGTTATGTACAAAAAAATGTTGCTAGTGAAATATCACGTTTATTTGTTAATTGCAATATATTAGTTTATGAAATAAAAGTACCTGATGAATTTGCTACTATTATTAGAAATATAAGAAAAGGTGATTTATTTATTATTATTTCATTAAGTGGAGAATCTAAAAATGTTATAGATGTTGCACAAAAACTTTATTTACAAAAAATACCAATTATATCATTAACACAATTAGAAAGTAATACTTTAGCAACACTGAGTACAGGAAATATATATATAACTCCTGTAAGATTACCAGCTACAGTGGATTTTGAATATAAATCTATGTTAGGATTTTTTTTAGCAGTAGAAATATGGTTTGTTAGTTATAGTCAATATTGTATAGATAAAAATATATGATATATTTTATATGTTAATTTGCAATTTTGGGGTAAGGTTATTTTGATAAATTTCTTGTACTATGATTTATAAGAATAATATAATAGAAAGAGTGATATAAATATAATTAAAATTTAAGATATAAGGTGAAGATATGAAAAGTATAAGAGTTGTAGCAGCTATAATTAAAGATAAAGATAAAATTTTGGCAACTAAAAGAAGTTATGGGGAGTTTAAAGGTGGTTGGGAATTCCCCGGTGGAAAGATAGAAGAAGGAGAAGATAAAAAAACAGCATTAATTAGAGAAATAAAAGAAGAATTAAATGCTAATATTGAAATTGATAGCTACTTTGCTACGATAGATTATACGTATCCTAATTTTCATATGATTATGGATTGCTATATTTGTAGTATAGATGATTTTGTAATCAATGAAGAAATACATGATGAGGCAAAATGGCTGACAAAAGATGAATTAGATAGTGTAAATTGGCTGGCAGCTGATGAAAAAATCGTAAATAAATTAAAAATATATTTAAGTTCAAAGATTGCAGTGAGTGCTTGCCTTTTAGGCGATAATTGTAAATATAATGGCAAAAACAATTATAATGAAGAAATAGAGCATTTGTTAAAAGATAAAGAAGTATATAAAATATGTCCAGAAATATTGACAGGACTTAGTATTCCTAGAAAGCCTGTAGAAATAAAAGATAATAAAGTCATAACGCAAGATAATGAGGATATGACAGAGATTTTTCTTCATGGTGTAGATAAAGCATGGGAAAAATTAAAAGATAAAAATATAGATTTGGCTATATTGAAGGCGAATAGTCCAACATGTGGCAGTAAAACAATTTATGATGGAACTTTTTCACATACATTAGTAGAAGGAAATGGATTGTTTGCTAAATTATTAAAAGATAATAAAATTATGGTAATCAGTGAAAAAGATATAGAATAAAAAAATACCTAATGAGTTTATGCGATAAATTTTGCTTTATACATAGCTCATTAGGTATTTTTTATAGAATTAAATTATTAAGTTTGTTTAAACTTATTTGTCTAAGTGCCAAATGTCATGATTATATTCGGCGATTGTGCGGTCGCTGGAGAAGTAACCAGCATTAGCGATATTGATTAAAGATTTTTTAGCCCAAGCTAAGCGGTCTTCGTAATCGTTATATGCTTGGTCTTTTGTTTGAATATAAGCTTTTAAATCTAATAAACTCATGAACCAGTCTTTAGAAATTAATTCATGATGTAAACGCTGGAGATTTTCTGCCTGTCCAATAGATGTCATTTCTTCAGAAATTAAGAAGTCTACGGCATTTTTAATAATTTCATCATTATTATAGTATTTTCCTGCATCATAATCGTTGTTGTTGTAATGAGCGATAACATCATCACTGCTTTCACCGAAGATATAGATATTGTCATCGCCAACAAGTTCATGAATTTCTACATTGGCACCATCTTCAGTACCGATTGTAATAGCACCATTGAGCATGAATTTCATATTACCAGTACCACTAGCTTCTTTACTTGCAAGAGAAATCTGTTCGGAGAAATCGCAAGCAGGAATGAGTTTTTCGGCATTAGTTACGTTGTAGTTTTCTACCATTACCACTTGAATGTATTTGGAAGCTACAGGATCTTTAGCGATAATATCTTGAAGACATAAGATAGCATGAATTATGTCTTTAGCAATGATATAAGCTGGTGCAGCTTTAGCGCCAAAAATGAAAGTAATAGGTGTAGAAGGAACATAACCACTGCGGATTTTTTGGAGAAGTTGAATGATGTAGAGTAAATTCATTTGTTGACGTTTATATTCATGTAAACGTTTAATTTGAATATCAAAAATGCTATTTGGATTTAAAGTCAAATGCATTGTTTTATTTAAATAGTTGCATAAATCCTGTTTACGATTTTGTTTGATAGTTAAGAGTTTATTTAAAACAGTTTCATCATCAACAAATTTCAATAAATCTTTTAATTTTGTAGCATCAGTTTTGTATTCATCACCAATTAAAGTTGTGATATATTGACTTAATTCATGGTTGCAGTGCAATAACCAACGGCGGAAAGTGATACCATTTGTTTTATTATTGAATTTTTCTGGGTATAATTCATAGAAAGCTTTTAATTCACTGTTTTTGAGAATTTCAGTATGCAAGGAAGCAACACCATTGATACTATAGCCAAAATGAATATCCATATGAGCCATATGCACAAGGTTATGTTCATCAATGATTTGTACGGCTTTGTTATCACTGCGAGATTTAGCAATAGCATTTAATTCTTGAATAGTTGGAATGAGTTGAGGTACTACTTGTTTTAAATCTTCAAGATGCCATTTTTCAAGTGCTTCAGCCAAGATAGTATGGTTTGTATATGCACATGTTTTGGATACGATATCAATAGCTTCATGTAAATCGATACCTTCCAAGACTAAGCGATTGATTAATTCAGGAATTACCATAGATGGATGAGTATCATTGATTTGGATACATACATATTTATAAAGTTCATGTAAATCATGTCCTTTAGCTTTTTCTTCCATCAAGATTAATTGTGCAGCGTTGCTTACCATGAAATACTGTTGATAGATACGAAGCATTTGACCTTCTTTGGTGCTATCATCAGGATAGAGGAATAAAGTTAAATTTTTACGAATGTCTTTTTGGTCAAAAGAAATACCATCATTAACGATAGTTTCGTCAATAGTATCAATATCGAAAAGATGTAATTTATTTAAGCCTTTTTGATAACCTAATACATCAATATCGTATAATTTAGAATGAACAGTAAAACCATTAAATTCAACATCAAAACCAATATTAGTATCATTTAACCAAGATTTATCTGTAATCCATGGATTTTTTTCTTCTTTTTGAAGATGATTTTCAAATTTTTGTTTGAATAAACCAAAATGGTAATTTAAACCTACACCATCGCCAGATAAATTTAAAGTTGCAATAGAGTCTAAGAAACAAGCAGCAAGTCTTCCAAGACCACCATTACCTAAAGATGGTTCGAGTTCAATTTCTTCTATATCACTTAAATTTTTGCCATTATCAGCAAGTAATGTTTTTATTTCATCATAGATACCTAAATTTATTAGGTTGTTAGATAATAATTTACCTATTAAAAATTCAGCAGAAATATAATAAAGTTTACGAGGGGTTGAAGTTGGTTTTCTGTCATTGCTTAAATTTTTTACTAGCATTAATAATCCAGTATACAATTCTTCATTTGTACAATCTTCAATTGTTTTATTAAATTGAGTTTGTAAAATATTAGTTAATTTAGTTTGCATATTTTCTACTCCTTTAATATTAAACTTTGATTATGCACCACTATATTTAGATTAGAGAATAAGCAATATTTTGTAAAGGTTATTTTCTAGTTCTATATTATAATATATAGTGTCAATACTTAAGGTTTTTTCTAAAGAGTAAGAAAAAAGAATTAATTACATATATTAAATATATAGATATTAAAAGTTTAAATTTCTTTAGAGTAGATAATAAAAACTGCACTTCTAAAATTATATTAGGTTAATTTTAAAAATGCAGTTTCTGGTTTATAAATTTAATTTTATCTGGAATTTTTATTATTTTAATTGCAAATATTCTTCATCAGTTACAGGTTCAAGCCATTCATTAGAGCCACCAACAGCAGGAACTTCAATAGCTAAATGAGAAAAGAAACTATCTTTTGTAGCACCATGCCAATGTTTTACTTCTGCAGGAATATTGACAACATCGCCAGCTTTTAATTTTTGAGCAGGTTTTCCCCATTCTTGATAATATCCTTCGCCAGCTGTTACTAATAATATTTGACCGCCTTTATGATGAATATGCCAATTGTTGCGACAAGCAGGTTCAAAAGTAACGTTACCAATAGAAACACCTGTAGTAGTGAGCATATTCAAATGAGCTTGACCAATAAAAAATTTACTGAATTGTTCTGGTAATTTATCTCCTAATGGAAAAATTAAAGAATCACTAAATTCTTTTAATGTAGACATATTATTACCTCCAAATAAATATTTTTCTATATATTGTTATACTACTTGGAGTAAACTTCAAGTCAAGGTTTTAAATAAAATATTGTGTATATTAAAATGGATTTCTCATTTGAAAAAGTATTTTATCTATGATAAAATATCTATAAAGTTCAGTTTTCCGAACTAATAGCTTTAATATTTAAAGGTATGGTGATATTATGGCAAATTTGAATAATTTCATGTTTAAGGTAAAAGATTATAATAAAAATAAATCAAATAATATTGTAAATAGTAATATTACTTTTAATGAATATGCAGATAAATGGTTAAAAGAATATCGTTTACAGATAAGAAAATTAGATTTGCCTATAGTTATTAATAATATAAATATTGGTAAATATTATTTTGGTCAAAAGAGATTAAAAGATATTACTTCTTTAGATTATCAACAATTTTTGATGAATTACTCTTTAGGAAGAAAGAAATCTTCTGTAGAACAGGCAAATTCAATTATTCAAAGTTTATTAAAATCGGCATTAAATATTGAACAATATAAATTTTTATTGAGAATTTAAAAGATGAATTTAGAAATAAAAAAAGACTGCTAGAATTGCATCTTAAAATCATTTAACGGATTAAAATGCAATACAATAGCAGTTTTTTTTGGAGTGTAAAATTTATAATAAAGTCGCATAGAATGAAACAGCAATTACAGTAACAATACCAGCTACAGCAATAGTTAAGCTACTGATAGCAGCTTCAATAGGGCCCATTTCAATTGCTTTTGCAGTTCCCATAGCATGAGCAGATGAACCAATTGCTACACCTTTAGCTACAGGTTCATAAATTTTAAATACTTTGCAGATATATTCAGCAGTCATATTGCCGAATACACCAGTGATAATGATAACAGCAATAGTGATAGTAACGATACCACCTAATTCTTCAGATATACCAATACCTATAGCAGTTGTGATAGATTTTGGTAAAAGTGTTACATATTCTGTATGACTAAAGCTAAATAAAATAGATAAAGCTAAAATACAACTCATACTAGTGATTACACCAGAAACGATACCAGCCATGATAGCTTTTACGTTCTTTTTCAATTCTTCTAGTTGTTCATATAAAGGAACAGCAAGACAGATTGTAGCTGGTGTTAATAAATAACCTAAATATTTAGCGCCTCGATTATATTCTTCATAATCAATATCGAAGGTTACTAAAAAAGTGATTATAAGACCTATTGCTATTAACAAAGGATTGAAAATGGCAATTTTTAATTTACGTTTTATGCGCAAACCTATTTCATAGGCTAATAAGCTAATAATCAAACCAAATAAAGCTGAATTAAAGATAAGATCCTGTAACATCTAATTAGCAAGCCCCTTTTTTCTTCTTACTAGATACAATAATAAATTGTGTTATATGACCAGAAATAACCATTACAATAACAGTAGTTAAGCTTACTACTAAGGCCAAAGGAATTAATAAATCACGAATTACATTCCATGCATTTAAAAGTCCAACAGCAGCAGGAATGAACATGATAGGCATAGTTTCGATTAATAATTTACTAGCATCTTTGATAGCAGAGATATTTAGAATTTTGAATTTTAAAAGTAAAAGCATTAAAACTAAGCCATAAACACTAGCGGGAACAGGTAATGGAACGAGTTCCTTAAAAGTTTCAACGATAAAAGTTAAAGTTAAAATAATACCAAATTGTTCAAGTAATTTCACTTAAAGAACCGCCTTCCATTTTAATATTTCTTTATCAACTAAATCGTAATGGTGATTAATAGCTGCATAACCAGCTAATTCATTGCGATTGATGATGCAATTTAGAATTTCTTTGTGTGAATTGATAATTGTATTTTTGGTTTCAGCTGTAGCGCTGGAAAAAATATTATCAATTAATGTACAACATACATTAGAAAGTGCATTCATCATGCTAATCATTAATTTGTTTTGAGAGATATGTAAAATAATATCATGAAATAATTTGTCATAGTGGCTTTCACGATGACATTGCTCCATTTTTGTAACTACTTTTTGTAGCAATTTTATTTCTCTATCAGTGCATTTTGTAAAAACATGGCGAAAACATTCTAAGGCAATAGCACGTCTGATTTGATTGATTTCAGTAAAATTAGATTGCTCTAAAAGTAACATGAAATTTATAGTGGCGGAGATATTGCCACTGATTTTATTAGATAAATAATTGCCAGAACCTTGACGGCTTTCAATAAAACCCATGCTTCCCATAATGCGAATTGCATCACGGATAGTATTGCGACTTAGAGAAAGTGTTTCAGATAATTTGCGTTCAGTAGGGAGTTTATCACCAACACTGAGATTACCAGAAATGATTAATTCCTTGATATATTCTAAAACTAAGATATAACCTCTATCTTCCAAATGTGTACCCCTATCTATTTAAATAATTGGTAGTACCAATTATTATACATTAAATTATGTTGAAGTCAAGAGAAAAAATCGATAAAATCTGCATAAAAAAAGAAGTAACATATAGTTACTTCTTGCAAACTTATTATTTAGTTGATTATATATTTAGTTTTTAATTTTTTAGTTAAGATTTTTGTTGAAGTCTGTTGATTTCGTTGAAAAGTGTATTATATTTTTGCGGAGATAGACGTTTATTAAGTTTTTCTAGAAATATGTCTAATTTATATTTATATTGAGCAAAATTTCTTAAATTATTTTCATCTATAGATTTTATGGTGTTATGTGTTAATTTATAAATATTAATAAAAGCTGTTTGAATATCTGGGCTTAGATGCTTGAATAAATCATGGCTTTTATCATTGATTAGAAAATCTATATCTTGTTGAAATCTCAATAATTCATGGCGAGCGCCTATCATTAAAATTTCATTGCATTTAAACATATTTTTTTTAAATAAACCGATATAAGTTTGAAAATCTCTATTTTTAGTGATGCCAGCTTGAAGAAGTGACATAGATGAGATTTTTTGATGATAATCTTGCATTCGTGCTATATAAAAAAGCACTTCTTCCATTTGATAATCGCTTAAACTTTGTTTTTGCTGATAATAAGCAAAGTCTTTTTTAGTAGCATAGATGATTATTTGATAATGTTTTTTTAGATTTTGGAAATTTTTTCTAAATTTTATAAGCCAACGTAAAGATTTAAACATGTGATTACTCCTAAATTTTAATCATTTAATAAAAATTATAATAAAGTAAAATTATTTTTGTGATAAGTAATTAGTTTATCTTTTTGCATGCGTGATAATTCAGCAGACATAGCACTTCTTTCAACAGAAAGAAAATCTGCAAGTTCTTGTCTATTGAAGGGAATGGTAAAGGAATTACTATTGTTTTTTAAAGCTTCGCTAGATAGATAAGATAAGATTTTTTCACGAGTTGTTTTTTTGCTTAAATGGTCTATCTTTGTTGTTAATTGTATATTTTTTTTAGCTATGAGTAAAAGCATATTTTGAATAATTTTTGAATGAAAATTGCATGCAAATTGACAAGGTGAAGTTATTTTTTGATAGTTTAAAAACATAATTTCAGCTTTTTCAGCAGTTACAATGCTGAAACAATTATTGTTAATATTCGTGCAAACAAAACTTTCGCCAAATAAATCGCCTGTTGAAAGCGTAGTGAGAATTGTTCGATTGCCCCAATAATCTTCTTTGATGATATTTACTCTACCTTTTAAAATTATACCTACTTCAACGAGTGGTTCAGAGGCTTTGAGTATATAAGAATTTTTTTCATAAGTTTTTATGTTCATCAAAAGGCATTTGAACATATTGATTAAATCCTTTGTATCAATGCCAGAAAATAAAGCTGAGTTTTTGAGTATATCTAAATATTTTTGCATAAAACTACTCCTTTGTTGGAAAAACAACATATATAATATTATACTAAATTATAAAATATTGTAAATAATTGTTTAATAGTTGATAATAAAGATGGTATAAGGTAAAATTATAATAATCAAAGTTTTAAGGAGCGATTGTGCATGTTTAATGAAGATTTTAAACAATACAAAGGTCACATTGTAAGAGTTATTTGTAATGATGGTAGAGAATATGTAGGAGAACCTACAATTTTTAGAGATCATGATGCTACATCTTTACCTGGTTCTGATTGTATTTCTTTTTATGAAAGCAATACATATCGTGTAGCAGACTTTTTCCGTGCTGAAATAAAAGATATTGTTGTTATTTGCAAACAAGAAGCGCAAGAAGCATAATTTAGTGAAATAAAAACCCGAAGAATTCTATTAATTTTATGTATATATTTTAATAGTAATCTTCGGGTCTTTGTCTAATTAAAGGAGATTTTTTATGAAAACTTTAGGTTATTATAATGGAAAATATGATGAAATTGATAAAATAATGATACCTATGTCAGATCGTTCCCATTGGTTTGGCGATGGTGTATATGATGCCACTTGCGCTAGAAATTATAAAATCATGGCTATTGATTATTGTGAGTCGCACACTTGTGATTTAAATCATGAGTTAGGCGAACAAAATAGTCAGCGTATATAGAAATATGTACGTAGAGATAGACAAAGAACTATCCAATACTGTCTGAATTGCTGGAAAACCCTAAAGATATCTGAACTACAACGTAAACATGAAATAAAGTTAAGCGTGAATGTGGCGAAAGCAGAAAA
>NZ_CFQVBI010000010.1:0-1816 GCF_986095205.1 Megamonas sp.
ACGCAAGCAAACTATTCTTTGAATGTGAGTTGCTGCTCATAAAGTTTTAGGTGTAAAATGCTAATCGTTTATTTCTATATTATAAGGATACAGCCATACTATCCTTTACTTTATTATTACTTAACCATACACTACAGTCTGTGAAGATAGTAGTGTTTTTTAATTGATTATTAACTTAAAACTATATATATGAAAGGATTTATCAAAAAGTTTTATCAAAGATTTATCTGTAAACACGATTATCATCTAATAGGTGAAACAAAAGAATTTCATACATATTCAGATATATTCATATACAGATGTTCTAAATGTGGAAAAATTAAACTTAAATACGGAATCAAAATTGAAGTAAAATGCTAAGGTACACAATTTTAGATATTATTATCAACAATAATGATAATATATCACAACAAACACTTGAATGTTTTATAGAAGCTATTGTAGAAGATCCAAAAATTGATATTATAAAAGAAATAATTCAAGAAATAGGAGAAGTAGGAGATATTCAACATCGTATAATTTTACGATACGATAATGAATTCATACCTGTAATAAAAAATATCATTGGAGACTTTAATCTAACTAATAATATTAAAAGTTAACATTATGAAAACATTTGCTTTTATTAGAAAAATAGTTCACAATTATCAAAATCCACATCAAAATTATCATTATTGTGGCTACGTAGGTATTATAGATGACTCCAAAATACCTTTAAGTATACAAGCAAGTAATGATCTCTGCGACAAAGAAGCTTTAGATTTCAAGATAGAAATACATGGTGGTATTACTTTTGACTGCAAACTTAATAGTATGACACCTATTATACCACTTACTGAAATACCACAAAATTGGCATCAGTATCGTTGTATAGGATTTGACCTTGCTCACGACGATGATGTACAAAATAATGTTAATACCGATTATAACTTTTGTGTATCCGAAACCTTTCATTTAAAAGAACAAATTGAAAATTTAATTAAAATTTAACATTATGAAAACAAGAAAACACTTTATCAGAAAGTATGAACTCTTAGCAAGATGTATTCAAACTAACTTAGAGTTATTTATACTACAATAGTAATGCAGCCATAGACAGTGGCAAGCCTGTAAATGCAGAGCCAACTACATGTAGTATTAGTATCATTGTAGTGTGTGGTACAAACGTGTAAGCACTATCTAAACTCAGTATAAAGGAGTTTTCACTATTTTAGATTTGAAAAATAGTTCTGAGCATCTGTCATTAGATGAACAAAGAGTGACAACGTAACTATGCGTAAATAGTAGGGGACAGCATTAGCTGTCCTCTTTATATGTTTAATCAATAAACTAAAGTATATGCAACAATTAGTAACAATATCTTTCGCAATTAAGAACACAAAAGAAGAAAGAAACAAAATCATAAAATATATGAATAGGCATTTTAGCATACCTATGCAAGAAACTAATAATTTACTAGATATTGCGTACATAGCAGAACTAGTTTACTTTAGAGCCATAGATTTTGAATTAGACTTTCCTGATAAATATACAGAGGAGGATATGTTTAAGAAACTAAAAACAGCACTCCCTGATGTATCGTTTACTTGTCAAATCAATAACAAAACTTTTGAACATGACATATCAATTAAACCTGAAAATAAAAAAGTTGAGCCGACAAATAGAAACACAACTAATACTTCAGTTACAATTGAAGAAGCACTAAAAGAAGAATTTGTCATTATTCATAAAAAAGATCTTATAGAGTTACAGAAAAGTAAACATGTACTAAAAGACTTATTAGGAACTATCGAAAATTTAAACAATAAACTTAAAA